>CALKOC010000025.1 GCA_938091085.1 uncultured Alphaproteobacteria bacterium | reverse complement strand
GGAGTAAGTCATGACTGTATATCCTGAAGAAGAAGTTAGAGCCGCTGCCGAAAGATTAATTGAACACCATTCCAAAGCCTCAGAGGTGACGGATTGGACTTTTTTTGTTGATGAGACCTATACAGAGGATGCTGTGTATTTATGCGAATATGCGGGTGTCCGACCAGTAACGGCTGTTGGGCGCAAGCAGATTAAAGAAACTCATTACGGTGAAGATATGGGCGGTTTTGAAGACTGGACCTTCCCTTATGATGGCTATGCGGTAAACGGTAATCGTATTATTACCCATTGGTGGAATCGCGGTCCTGGCAAACGTCCTGATGGTAGTTTTTATCAAACGCCAGGCGCTTCTTTTATTACTTATGCCGGTAATGGGATGTTCTCACATCAGCATGACTTTTTTGACCTCGCGCATCAAATGAAGCTGTGTGACGAACTTGAAGAAGCTGGTTTGCTCAATGCGCGTTTAAAAGAAGTTTGGGTCAAGCCGATGAAGGCCATGCTTATTGAGATGCTTACAAGTAATATTGATTAAGCAACATACCGCCTTATTTAAGGAGACATGCCATGCCTGCTATTTCAGTTATTGATGACATTGTTATTCAAGCACCTGCCCAGCTTATCTTTGAGGTGATTGCGGATTACAACAATTTTGCTTCTTGGTGTCCTGATTATAATTGCACGATACAAGGAGCAGATAAGATTACAGTAGGGGCGAGGGTAGACCATTGCCTTGGTAAACCACCCTTCACATCTGAATTTGTGCGTGAGATTAAATCCATTGATATGCCTCATCGAATTGATGAAGCTTATGTCTCTGGTGCTCTGGTTGGAACAGGGAGCTGGATATTTACAGAAGAAGAGGGCGGGACGCGTGTCGCCTATGATTGTCAGGTTGACGGTACGGGTATGATGATGAAGCTTGCTATGAAATTATTCGGTACACCGGCACATAGTAAGGTGTATCAGAATATTTTGAACAGTCTGAAAAGTCATTGTGAAGCGAAGACGTCTTAAAAGATCATCTGTCCCCGAAACATTTAAGAACTTATATCGCATACTAAAAAAGGGCACTGCAATGAGTGCCCTTTTTGATATTTCTGACCGAATAATCGGTCTGCATTTTGGCTTTATTCAGCGCCTTCAACGTAGAATTGTTTGAAGTACTCGCGGAACTTCAAGATAGGTCCGTCACCATCGCAAAGAAGCGGATTTGGACGGTATTTCTTGTTATCCCAAACAATCAGGTCAACAGACTCGAAACCGGCTGAATCTTCACCTTCGGCTTCACCGATAGAGTGGTTGTAAAGGTGTTCAGCTGTTTTTGCATCTTCAGAACCTTCTGGATATTTTTTCCATGTGAAAGCCATACGTGTTCTGGTCAATTCTGCGTGCACAGGAGTTGAAAGAGCGAACATGAGCATAGCAACATCACCTTTATTGTGGCGTGTTTCTGATATGCCAGGCCCGTGACCAATACCCCAGATATATCCATCCATAATGTTATATTTGGAGATAGGGCCATCTGCCTCAAATTCGACAGGTGGGATTATTGGAGCCCCGTGAAGGAACTTCAAGTGGGGTGTATCCACTGAGTTTTCAGCGATTTCCTGAATACATGTGCCAATATCCCAAGAATGGTAATTAACCTCAACATGGTTATCCGGATCTTCGAATTCTGGCACAGTAGGGAGGTCCCACATTGGCTCTACGTCTTCAGGATGATACCAAGCAAAGATAATGCCATATTTTTCAACGACAGGAAGTGTCTTGAGAACTGGTTTTTTCTTACAGATGCCAGGCATAACTTTGCCGTAAGGAACCTCTTTACACCAGCCCTCAGAGTTAAACTGCCAGTGGTGGAAGGTACATCTAATATTGTTGCCTTCAACGATACCGCCGTGCCCCAAATGGGCGCCCAAATGCGGGCAATATGGGTCGGTAATGCCGACAGAGCCGTCTTCGCCTCTAAACAGAACCCATTCTTTACCAAAGAATGTTTCCATTTTAACTTGGCCGACTTCTAGTTCATGAGAAAACTGAACCCCAAACCATCCGTAAGGGATAGGGAATGGGCATCTTTCCAGTTCATCTCCGGTTTGGATTCTTTCCAAATCAACAGGTGCGTTCATAATAACTCCCAATTTTTAGCTGTTAGGTAAGTATAATCTTACTTAAATAAATAATTCAAACTATAAATAGGCAAAGAAATAAGTTCATTTTTTTGGTGTTTTTGCGCTCTATACTTTGCCTTATAAAGCGCAAAAACGGTTACTTGAGACCCTTCATAATTAAATCACTATAACGCTTGGAATAGGGTGGCAATTGCACAAGAAAGTCACGAAATTTGTCCAGCGGTTGATGCACAACTGAACGGGCATTCGACATATGCTTAAAGCCTTCATACCCTCCGATACGCCCCATTCCGGACGTGCCGACACCGCCAAATGGCAGATTAGGGTTTGTGCCGGACTGAATGCAGTTATTGTTTACAACTGCTGAGCCAGAGGTTGAATTTTGCAAGAAGTAATTGATGTTATCTTTATTGGTTGAATAGATATAGAACGCCAGCGGTGTTGGGCGTTTGGCAATAATATCAAGTACTTCGGACCGCGTTGAGTAACTAACAACAGACAGAACGGGACCAAATACTTCCTCATTCATGATTTCCATATCTTCAGACATATTCGTCAGAATTGTCGGTTCGATATATCTGTCTGCTTTATCGCCGCCACCGCCAAAGACCACTTCGGCCCCCTTGGCAACTGCATCATCCATAAGACCTTTAATGCGGTCATAATGACGCTCATTAATAATACGAGGCACATAACTGGATTTTTGTAAGCCGGAGCCATCCGAATTGTACAGTGCTTCAATTTTTTCTTTAATAAGAGTAAGGAATTTGTCTTTCACGGACTCGTGAATAACAACATATTCCGGCGCGATACACACCTGACCGGCATTCATGACTCGACCCCAAGCCAGCTTGGTTGCCGCATTTTCAAGATTAGCCGTTTCGTCAATAATAACAGGCGATTTACCACCCATTTCAAGCGTGATTGAAGCAAAATGATCTGCAGCGGCTTTCATTACAATCTTACCGACGGTCATGCCGCCTGTATAATAGATGTGATTGAAAGGCAGTTTGAGCAATTCTTGAGAGACCTCAACACCGCCCTGCATAACTTGAGCTTCATCAGCTGGTAAAGCCTTGTTAATGACTTCCTGCATAATCTGCGCGGAGACAGGTGCAAGCTCTGAAGGCTTAACAGCAATCGTGTTGCCCGCCGCAATGGCAGGGATCATCGGGACAATACACTCAGCTGTCGGTGCATTATAGGCTGAGATATTAAGTACAACGCCCTTAGACTGATAATTAATCTCACAGCGTTTGCCCATAGTTGCGAGTGAGTTTTTAACGCGTACAGGACGCATCCATTTTTTGAGATTTTTAATGGTGAAATCGAGTTCACCTTTAATCATGACCAGTTCTGCGGCAACATCCACATCATTGGTGCGGCGCTCTTCCTGACCTGACTTAAAAATATCGTCTTTACGTTCCAGAAGCGCATCCCAAATAGACCTGAGGCGATCTGCACGTTCTTCGGCTGTCGTTAGACGCATGCGGGGAGCCGCATCTTGAAGTGTTTTAAATTGTGAAGCTATATCACTCATCATTTACCCCTTAAATTGTGGAATTTTGCTTGCCGTTTGAAGCATTTTTTCAAATAACCTGTCTGGAAGCAGTTTGAATAACGGCCCCATAACAGCAACATCTTTGCCGACTAAATAGGAAGACTTCCATTTTTTGACATCAAGTAATCCGAGAACCTGATTAACAACGACTTCCGGTGGATTACCATTTTCAATTTGCGTCGGCATGACATCTGTAATGGTTTCATAAAGATATGGTGCGTAAATATCGTTCATTTCTTTAGAAACATTTTTCCAAACATCTTTGGTAGTTTCGCGAGAATTGGCGGTCATATGTGTTTTAACAGCGCCCGGTTCAACAGCTGTTACCTGAATACCAAAAGGCGCTAGTTCATTACGAAGCGTCTTTGTCAGCCCGATAACGGCATGTTTGGACATATTATAAACGCCAGAACCAACCGGATTGGCTTTCACCGCACCCGAAGCAAAATTGATAATCCGGGATTTTCCAGGACCTCGGCGAATAAATGGCAAGAATGCCTGTGTTACCCGCATCATGCCCCATGTATTGACCTCAAACATGGTCTTGCCGTTTTTAATTGATGCACCTTCAATGACGCCTGTACCGACATTTGCGATACCGGCATTGTTGATCAACAGATCTAGAGGTTTACCATCCAGCTCTTTTTCAACTATTTTGGCGCTGGCTTTCACCGATTTATCGGAGGTGACATCCTGTACGACTGTAAGAATGTTAGGATTGTTTCCCAACTCTGATATATCTGCATCCGGAAGTATGCCAGCGAAAACCTTCCAGCCGCGTTCTGCCAGTGTTTTTGCTTTTAATGCACCCATTCCCATAGCTGCACCTGAAATGAATACTGTCTTTTGTTCGAGCATAACCCCACCCCTCATTATTAATTTACGAACGTGGTTCATAAAAAATTGTTTTTGAATTTTAGTCAAGCACGCTTATTGCTTTTTATTGAATTATACCGTTTTCATTGCTTGTTTTCTTCTCTAAACTGAAAAAATCAAGTCAGAAGAACACATAAATAGAATTGGAATTGTTTTGACGTCGCAGACTACTGAATTTCCTCAAAATTTTGAAAAAAAAGAAACGAGAGGCCGTAAGCGCCTTTTGAAAAGAGATGATATTTTGGATGGCGCGTTGTTCATCGGATTGGATAATCTGACGATGAAAAACCTCGCGGAACACCTAAAGGTCGGCACGGCGACGCTCTATCAATATTTTGAAAACAGAGAAACCCTTCTGATGGAGGCTGCTGAATATTCAATCAAATTATTACCATTCCCTGATTATAGAGGGCAGGGATGGCAGCAAATGGCGCTTGAATACACAAAAAATGTTCAAAAAATTC
The DNA here is from genome assembly GCA_938091085.1 of uncultured Alphaproteobacteria bacterium. GTDB lineage: Bacteria > Pseudomonadota > Alphaproteobacteria > RS24 > RS24 > Micropelagius. The sequence goes on along the minus strand of CALKOC010000025.1, from coordinate 30,964 downwards.
TGAAGCAACACCCTTCTTTTATCCATAGCCACCCTGTTACGGATTATGGCTATAAAATTCATTTTACTTTGACCGAGAAAATACTCACAGATTTGGTTTCGTGCGGTCTAGATGCAAAACAAGCTATCAAGGTTGCTCATATTATTACCATGGCGTCTTATGGGGGAGCTGTTGAAGCCATTAGGCAAGAACGTTTACCGCTTAATGGGGCGAATATTCAAAGTTATATTTCGAGCCAATTCAAAGAAATGGATTCTGAAGAATTCCCAATTTTGTCTGAAAATATTGAAGATTTTATTCTCTCCGCAGAGGACAAGACAGATTTTTTATTGAAAATAGCGCTCGCGAATATTCAGAGTGAGTTTGAAGAATAATAAATTTTAGGAGGGGATTATGAGATTAAGTCTTTTAATCATTTTTATGGGTGCGTTTATTTCTAGCGCCCATGCTGGAGAGAAACCGAATATTGTTATTATTCTTGCAGATGATTTGGGATATGCCGATCTAGGCTTTCGCGGGAGTGACATTCAAACGCCTAATATCGATCGTCTGGCTTCTGAAGGCATGGTGCTTAACCGTTTTTATTCTTTGCCGATTTGCACGCCTACCCGTTCAGCATTGATGACTGCCCGCGACCCTATAAAGCTTGGTACTGCCTATGCCGGTCTGCAACCTTGGGAGCATGGCGGTGTGTCTCCTGAAGAACATTTTATGCCTGAGAGTTTCCAGAAGGCTGGTTATGAAACCGCAATGATAGGAAAGTGGCATATTGGACGGCAATATGAATCTCTGGTGCCGCATCATCGTGGATTTGATCATTTTTTCGGGCACCTGAATACGCAAGTAGACTATTACACGCATAAGTCTGCCGGCGGCCATGATTTGCAGGAGAACGGCAAGTCGCTCAAAAGGGATGCCTATGCCACGGATATTCATGGCGAGGAGTCAGTAAGGTTCCTTAAAGAATTGCGTGACCCTGCCAAACCTTTCTTGCTCTATGTCCCCTTGCTCGCGCCGCATAGTCCCATGCAAGCGCCAGAAGAGTTAGAGGCAAAATATAAATCCAGAATGAACTTCCCCATACCTAAACGTACATATGCTGCCATGGTCGACTCTATGGATCAGGCGGTTGGCCGTATTCTGGATGAGTTGGACCGCCAAGGGGTAAGCGATAACACCATCATTTTGTTTTTCAGTGATAATGGTGGGTTTGCAGGTTTTGGTGGTGTCAACAAACCCTATCGTGGGGGCAAATTGGAAACCTTTGAGGGGGGCATAAGAGTTAATGCTATTATGCGCTGGCCTGGGTTAATTCCTGCCGGTAGTGAAACCCAACAAACTATTTCTGTCATGGATGTATTTCCAACGCTAGCTGCGGCTACAGGTATTGAAATGCATAATGAGAAAAAAATTGATGGCATGAATATTCTGTCGGCACTGACGAAATCAAAAGATATGAAGCGTCCCGAGCCGCTTTTCTTCGCGTCCAATAGCCCAGAATATAACTCGTTTCGTCTGGCGATGATTGATGGAGACGATAAGCTGGTTCAAATTATCGATCATAATAATAGGTCAACGGAGATAACCAATCATTTGTTTGATTTGAGCAAAGACCCTTACGAGAAAAATAATTTGGCAGAGGAAAACCCTTTAAGGGTTAAAAAGATGTCAGACGCGATTAATGATTGGCGATCGCAGCATCCGGTGAGCGGGCTTTATGTCTCCATTTCGCCAAATCCGTCATGGCGTGCGCCGACTGATTATGCTGAAGATGTGAAACCTGATGAGAAAACCATACTTAAGTCTTGGGGAGGTTTTGGTCGTGTTGCATCCCAAGTGCTGCAAATGCGCTATGGTGAAAAGGGACGTATTAAATACGAATAATTGGAGGGCATTATGGGAAATTATATTAAATATTTGGTGATTGGCTTGGTTGGTTTGGTGGTGATAGGTGTCTTCACTTATCAATATTCCGACAACGCTAAAAAACAGGTGCAGCTTCAAGCACTGGATGCTGTTCACGATTTGGCAACCAATCGCATGAAAAAACAGGCGGAAAACGGGTCCACAAGTGTGGCGGCGGAATTTATAAATTTCCCGATTGAAGCTACCGAAGTTGTTGATGGTATTATCCGGGTGACGGGTATTGGCAATATTTATATGGTGCCGACAAATGAAGGCAATGTGTTATTCGACACGGGACTTGTGATGCAGGTTCCAAAACAGATTGCCGCTATGAATAACGCCGTGCCGGACAATAAGCTCACCCACATTATTCTTAGTCATTCTCACGCAGACCATATTGGCGGGGTTAAATACTGGAAAGAGGATGGCGTCGAGATTATTGCTCATAAACAATTCACTGAAGAACAGCGCTATCTAAAAGCACTTGAGCCTTATTTACATGGTCGTAACCGTCTTTTGTTTCCTTTCATGCCTGAAGAGCCGCCAACTGCAGAAATGATTGCATATGGTGGGATTACGCCAACACTTACAGTGAATGAAGGCGATAGCTATCGCTTTGAATTGGGCGGTAAAGTAATGGAAATCTATGCCATGGCAGGCGCTGAAGGTGCGGATAATCTTGTGATGTGGTTACCTGATCAGAAGGCTCTTCTTTCCGGTGATTTTTTTGGCCCTATGTTTCCACAATTTCCGAATGTCTTCACAATGCGCGGTGAGAAAATCCGTAAGCCGGTGGAATATATAAGATCGCTAAATCGTTTAATCGATCTTGCCCCAGAAGTTATTCTACCGGGGCATCTTGACCCTGTGAGAGGACAAGAAAAGATTGTTAACGGCCTGACAAAAATGAGAGACGCCGTACAATATGTTCATGATGAAACGATTGCCGGGATGAATAGCGGCAAAACTCTTTATCAGCTAATGGAAACAATTAGCTTACCACCAGAACTTGAGCTTTCCCAAGCGCATGGGCGCGTGTCATGGGCTGTTAAAAGTATCTGGGAATATTATGCAACTTGGTTCCATTTTGACCGAACAACTGAGCTTTATGGCGTCGACAGAGGTGAAGTAATGCCTGATGTTGTTGCGCTGGCAGGGCCGAGTGCTTTACTAGAAAAAGCCAGATTTTACAATAAGGCCGATCAACCAGTTCGCGCTATGCATATAGTTGAAATTTTGCTGGATGACCCTTCACAAGCTTCTGACCCGAGTGTTAATCAGGTTCGTTTAGAAACTCTTCAGTTATTGCTTGATAAGGCGATAAACGGGATTGAAAACAGCTATGAGATTTATTGGCTCAACGCTCAGATTCGACTGGCTGAGGGTGTGATAAGTGAAGCCAGTAATAGCTCTAATTAAATTAACATTCGTTCTGCAAACCAGAATAAGCCAAGGCCAAATAATACAGGCGCGACAAAATATTCAAATCTGTCGCGCCTGAAATTGGTTCGTATTTCCAGAACAGAAATCAAAATATAGACTGTAATGAGGGCAAAAAGCTGAGCTAATTCGACACCGAGGTTAAACCCAATTAACGGTGTAAGGATGTCGCCTTTATCCAGATTAATATGTTTTAAACCGCCCGCAAAACCTGCGCCATGAACAAGCCCAAAGGCGATAGTAAGCAGTGGAAAGAGTTTTGCCTTTATGCGAGCCGATTGGCTTAGATGTTGATAGCTGAATAGCGCGAGCGGCAGGGTAAAGAATAAACCTATAGTAAGTGGTATGCGTCCCATATATATCGCTAGCGTGCATATGAAAATTATTCCAAAGCTGAGTAGGAGGGCAGGGAGTGCGTTTGTTTTAGATGTTTTACCGGCAATGTCATAGGCTGTGAGGGCAATGGTCAGACCAATAAGCGCCTCTATAAGCTTCTCATTGGGGACGATAATATCTACGAAAGCTAACCCAAGCGTGAGGCTATGTCCAAGAGTGAAGCCTGTGATGCATAAAACAGCCAATCGTGGTGTCGCTGCAAATAGTGCCAGAGCGAGTAGAAAAATCATGTGATCCAAACCTGAGACAACATGAAAAAAGCCGAGATGAATAAATGCGCTTAAACTGTCAATAAAGCTTCTTGCTTCAAAATTAAAATATTGCCGCGCATTACTAAGAACAATCTCTTGATTTTCTCCGGCGATAGAAAATCTTGCAAGATGAATATGGGAGGGCGATACCGCTGTGAAGCTTCTTATTTCTATCAGGGGTGGTTCTGTGTTGATGTTTTCCAAACAACTGAATACCCCTCTTGCGCGGAAATACCCATTCCTATCATGCCGCTCAACGTCTAGCCTTTCAGGCGAACATCTCTGTTTATTCTGAGAGACATTTATAGTCTCGGTCAGGTGACGTTGTAGCAGTGTCACATAATCCATAGACGGATAAATCTGTGCAAGTTGAGTGATGCGTCTTTGGTCAACCGAGAAAATAAATTTTAAACTATTATCTGTTTCTGTGACCGTCTCCCATTGAGAAAAAGACTGGCTTCTGGTGTGCGCCAAGGCATCTGTTTGAAGGGCAATTATGAGGGTGATGAGCAATAGTAAGGTGCGCATTAATTCATAATATCTGGTGGTGTTGTGTAATCGCTTCGGTCGACAGTCTCAATTACATCGTTATGAAGTCTAATATCTGCCGATTTTCGCAAATCTGTGAGGTATGTTTCGAATGCGTTTTCTTCCTGCCTTCTTTGCCATTCAGCCTTCACGATTTCAGCAACCTCATTGAACTCAACGTCAAGGCGTGTTGCCTTCATTAACCAGATGAACATATAGCTTGGATTTGTCTCAGCCCCTGATGTTATTGGCCCGATTATCTCACCTTCTCTTAGGGTTGCGAGCCTGTTCCGTGCGGTGCCACCAAGGTAGTCAGCCGCTTTGCCAAGCGGGATGTCGTCGGGCAAATCTTTTTCATTTAAACCTAGGCGCCCGCCAGCGGAAGTGAAGCTTTCACCATTTACAACTGCTTGTCGGAATGTCTCTGCGGTTTTCGTATTATCGGTTGTGAAAACTTTCACCCTAACCATGCGCGGTGCAATAAATAGGTGTTTATGCTCTTTAAAGAAAGTTTCGAGCTTTTGCGTATCTGTCTCATAATCCGTTAGGAGAGCAGTGCTTCGCATAAGTGCCTGTACAAGGTTTTTGCGCGCCATGGGGTCCGACCTTGCAAGTCCTATATTAAGTGCATGTTGAAGAATTACCTCCTCATCAATAAGAACTTGCAGAGCGGCTCTTTTATCCGTTTCAGTAAGGCTCCGATCAAGTCCGGCTTGCATAGCGGTGAGGGCGCGAAGGTATTCAACTTTGCTGACGGACTCGCCATTTACAGACGCGATTGGAACATCGCCGCGTAATCGTAATTCTTGGTTACCAAATTGCGGCGGCAGAATACCCAATGCTGTCAGTAAAGCAAAAGTCAGTCCTGCCAATCCAGCTAGTGTAAAGAGAAACTTATTTTTCAAAGCGTCATCAGCCTTGTTCACATGAGTAATGTTTCAGACTACTGAGACGAAACAGATGATGTACCGGCACCATAATTCAGGTAAATGGGAGACGACCATGCGCGGACATCTTTCATGGTGAGGCATTCATCATCGCCAGATCTATAATCACCTGTGCAGACTTTAGCCTTTACACAATTACCTTCTTCATCGTATTCGCACTTTATAGGCTCAGCATTAATCGTTGGCCAAGGTTCTTGAATGGCACGTGCGTAGTAAAGCACATCTCTCTCACCAGCTTTAAAGTCAGGGTCAGAAAAGCTGAAGCTGCAACCATTCTGGTCAACCGGGCAGTTATGAACGAGAAACGGGTCATCAATCAAATCACCAAGTTTTTCGTCTGGTGAGGTTTGAGGACGGATACGAACAATTTCAATGCGTTCAATCAGGTTGCGTTCATCTGAAGGGTTGTAACACTCGCCGCCACAAATATCATTCAGGCGCTCCGCTCCAAGAGCAGTGACAGCATGGTCAGGGCATCCCGGCTTTTGTTTAAAAGAACCGACCGCTTTGACTTTGAATGTGCCACTGGAGGTGGTTGCCACAGATGACCCCATCGGGGTTTGTGTGCCGTCGTCACCTATGCGGTCAAACCACATCAACATGCGCGGACCCGAGGTGCCATAGGTTTCGCGTCTTTGCATTGCGTCCCAGACTTCCTCTCGTGAGCGACCTTCTGTATGCACAGCCGCAAGACCGCCTGTTAGCCAAAAGCTAGATTGACGCTCAACTTCAGCAAGACCAAGATTTGCGTTTTCAGCGAGTTCATCGGGGTCACGCGGGTGCACATAGGCATCTACGGGTGTCGTTTCGGGTTGTAATCGTTCGAACCATTCAGCAGATTTTGGACCAGCCGCTTCTGTGCTTAGGCGTCTTCCAAATTCTTTGTATCCAGTACCCGGACGAGCACGGTGATTATCTGAAGAGGAAATGAAGCCCCAGTTAAACCTGGTTGGGTTATCTGCATCCTCGTCGAAACGTGAAAGCGCAAGACCGGCCTGAACACTTGTTAACGGACGATGATGAAATGCTGGCAAATAACAATCTGTACATTGTCCGGAAAGTAGCCAGTCAGCTGCCGTGTCACCACCTAATGCGAGATGATAAGATGGTCCCATAAAGGCGCCAATCTCTCTGGCTTCTGAAGCCCGCAATGTGCATTCTTCAGATGATGTTCCTTCAGCAAGGCAGCGTTCTTCAACAATCTCGCCCATACGAACACATGAAGGGGTGTAATCCTCAGTGGCGGGTGGGCAAATGGCTTTTCCGTTATCATCAATTATAAGGGTTTCAAAGTCTCTATATTCTTCTGAATTACCGTGACCTGAGAAGACTTCAATCAACGAATATTCCTCCGGGCGGTTTTCAGGTCTTAATTGTTTGTCCCATGTTGTATTATGAGGCGTGTAGAGACCCCAGCTTGTGCCATGGGGAATGATAAGTGGGTCAAGGTTTTGTTCGTCTCTAAGCTTACGGATTAGGTCACCGGGCGTAACGGCAGTTTCATAGCAATTTGCCGGTAGTTCGTTTGAGGGGGTGTCCATATCGCATTCCGGAACAGCCTGAATATTGTTAAAGAACGTATTGAAGTCCCAGTAAATTTGACGATCTTCAAATTCCATAAGTGACACAATAGCCGGCATGCCTTTAGCATTGTTTCTAAGAGCCAGCGAGGTGATACCTGCTGCTGCAATAGTTCTGACGGGTACGTCTTTATCTTCCAGTCCTTTAAAAATTACATTTTTATGGCCGTAATGAGTTTCAGGAGTGACGCCGACTTGAGTCCATTCAAAACCAATCATAGACACCATGTCAGGGTTAGACTGGTCGCTGGACTTGGCCTGACATTCGCGGATGCTTTGTTTAGCATTTTCCCAGCGCTCGGGGATTGAGGCTTCGGCGTGGTCGGTAATGGCCCAGAAATCTAGAGCGGAACAGTAGCGTGCATAATCGCAAGCATCAGCAAGTGGGTGAAGCCCTTTACCTTGATAGAGAGGAAGAGACCACAAAAATGCATCTGTTGAATAGGTTGTGTGTACATGCAAATCACCAAACATGATTTGCTTGCGGTCGGGGGTTGGAGCAACGCTGGATTCTGCGGTCTGACGTGCCAGCACGATACTATCCGGTATGGCGGCGCCTTGAATAATTCCGCGTTCACGCTCGCTGCCTAAATGACCGTTTTCTGCTAAAAAACTGAAGGTAAACCAACTGCCTATTAGTGCTAAAACGACTACGGCAAGAGTTAATATTACTCTTTTAGAACCACTAGACATATATCCCTCCTACGTCTTTGGATTATTTTAAGGATAGTATCTGCTAATTGTATCTACAACACAAGCTGGTCGTTCCTCTCCCTCAATCTCGATTGTGATACGCAAGGTAGATTGAATGCCACCCTTCATTTCTTCAATTGCGATAAATTCACCAATTGCACGAATGCGCGCGCCGACTTTAACGGCATTCGGGAACCTTGCCATTCCGACGCCGTAATTCACGCCCATTGACATCTGCTTTACTTCAATCAGTTGGGGTAAAAATTTATTGGCGAGTGATAGAGTGAGATACCCGTGAGCAATAGTGCCGCCAAATGGCCCGTCTTTAGCTTTAGTTTCATCTACATGTATCCATTGATGGTCATCAGTGGCGTCGGCAAACATGTTAACCCGGTCTTGCTTCATTTCCACCCAGTCAGTTGGCCCAAGGGTGACACCTTCCTGACCAAGAAGATCTGCCGGTGTTTCATATTGTTTGACCATTTTTAATCCTTTATGCGTGCTGGCTAGAGGCGGAGATGACTTCCCCAGTGAGGTAAGATGAATAATCACTGGCTAGGAAGACCATGATGTTGGCCTGTTCCCAGACTTCACTGCCGCGTCCGAAAGCTTCTTTAGCTTCAAGCTCTGCGAGTAATTCTTTAGTTGTTACCTTGTGAAGAAATTCGTGAATCGCAAGGCTTGGTGCCACGGCATTGACCCGAACACCGAATTCAGTGCCTTCAATTGCGGCGCAGCGCGTAAGAGCCATAACCCCGGCTTTTGCGGCTGCATAGTGAGCCTGGCCCTTTTGTGCGCGCCAGCCAAGCACTGAGGCATTATTCACAATGACGCCTTGTTGCTGTTCTTTCATAATTTGCATGGCAGCGCGGTTAATTCTGAAACAGCCATTTAAAGTTACATCAAGAACTATGGACCATTGGTCATCTGTCATATCAACAATATCTGCCGTACCGCCTAGACCTGCATTGTTGATGACAATGTCAATGCTGCCGAGAGATTTTTGAGCAGCAGCAAAAAGGGCATCAACATCTTCTTGGACTGTTACATTGCACAAGGCTGTATCCGGCTTTTGTCCGGTTAAGGACTCCAGTCTTTCGGCAGCATCTGCCAGGCGTCCTTCATGGATGTCAGAAATAAAAACAGTTGCACCTTCTTCAATGCATTTACGAGCCGCGGCAAAGCCAATACCTGTTCCAGCAGCGGCGGTGATGACGACTGTTTTCCCGGCGAGGAGATTATGTCCATCGACGTAATTAGGCGGAAGTTTCAAATCAACCATTTGTATTGCCTCTTGGTTCTTTGGGCATGCCTAGAGCACGTTCTGCGATAATATTCCGCTGGATTTGGTTGGTGCCTGCATAAATCGTATCCGCACGAGAGAACAAGAATAGCTTCTGTAACGGCGAAAGTTCATCTTCAATAATCTCTGCATCTGCGCCAATAACATCCATAGCCAGTTCACCCAAATCCCGGTGCCATGTCGCCCAAAAGATTTTAGAGATGTAGCCTTCTTTGCTGGTGCTACCATCTTGTGTGCCGTTTAACATACGGAGTGCATTAAAACGCATAACCTTCAAGCCAGCATGTGCTTCGGCAATGCGGCGACGAAGAGAAGGGTCATCTGCACGCCCGTTTTCATTAGCGGTTTTAATGATAAGGTTCAGTTCATTTTGGAACATCATTTGTTGACCAAGGGTTGATGCCCCGCGCTCAAAGCCGAGGAGAGCCATAGCAATCTTCCAGCCTTCTCCGACTTCTCCGATAATATTACTGGCTTCGGCTTTAGCTTCAGTGAAGTAAACTTCATTAAATTCTGCTGTGCCGCTAATCTGATGAATAGGGCGAATATCTATGCCCGGTTGGTCAAGCTCAACCAACAAGAAAACCAGACCATCCCGGCCTTTGGTGCCTTCTTCAGCGCGAGCAATAACAAAAATCCAGTCGGACTCATGCGCTAAAGACGTCCAGATTTTCTGGCCATCTATCACCCAGTGATTACCCTCAAGGCGGGCTTTTGTCTTAATATTTGAAAGGTCAGAGCCGGCATTTGGTTCAGAATAACCCTGACACCACAGTTCTGAGCCATTTTTAATGCCGGGCAGGAAGCGCTCTTTTTGCGCCTCTGTTCCATAGGCCAAAATCGTTGGCGCCATCAATGTTTCGCCTATATGACCAGCACGACCGGGGCCACCATGGCGGGCATACTCTTCGTTAAACTCGACAAAGTCCATCAGACTTAAATCACGTCCGCCATATTCTTTTGGCCATTGCAATCCAATCCATCCAGCTTCGCCAAATTTTTGTTCCCAGGCGCGTCGCAATTCAGGGGACGAATCTTCATCTCCGGGGCCACCACGCCATCTGATCTTTTCAAATTCGCCGGTTAAATTATCCAACATCCATTGGTTGAGTTCTTCGCGAATGCTCATATCATTCTCCTGATATAGCTGATGCATGTGACTTTAGACCGATTTCATCCGCGAGCATTTGAAATCCGTCTTCAGATGAAGTGAAGAGGGCGCGGTTGCCGCGCGCGCGTTTGAAAAAATAGTGCAGAGGATATTCCCAGGTGAAGCCGATACCGCCATGCATTTGTATGGCATCGCCTGCTATTTTGAAAAAGGCTTCTGAGGCATAGTTTTTTGCAATTAAAGCGGCTTCAAACTTTGCCGAATGGTCATTATCCAGATCAGGTGATGCGGCGAAATATGATGCAGATCTTGCGCTTTCAAGAGCTATAAACATATCTGCACATTTATGCTTTACAGATTGGAAGCTACCGATTTGTCTTCCAAATTGAACGCGTTGATTAGTGTAATCCAGCGTCATATCTAAACATCTTTGTCCGCCGCCGACACATTCAGCTGCGAGCGACCCATGGGCAATCTGAAGTATTTGTGAAAAAGCGACATCGTTAGCCTTGCCTATCGCTTGTCCGTCAGAAAGCGCAACATTTTCAAATGATACTTTTGCCTGACTTCGTGTCGGGTCTAATGAGGCATATGGGGTTACGCTTAATCCTGCAGTGTTTGGGCTATAACCCGTCAGCACGACGTCATTATTTTCGTCTTTTGCAGCTACTAAAATAAGGTCTGCATGTGCTGCATCTGTTGCCGGAGAAAGAGTACCGTTTAATTTACTGTCTTTAAGGGAAAGTTTTTCCCGGCCATCAAGAACGGAAATAATAATATCGCCACTGGCGATTTTACCGAGCAAGTCTGTCTTGTCGTCTTCACTCGCAAAGGCCTCAATCATATCTGCTGCTAAAACACATGTTGAAAAAAAGGGTGCGCTGAAAAGCGTGTAGCCGGTTTCTTCCATAATCACGGTACGCCCTAAAAGCCCCATATCTGCACCGCCATATTGTTCGGGGATGCTGATGCCCGCCATGCCTTGGTCACGGGCAAAGCCTTCCCATGCGGCGCGGTCAAAACCCTGACCTTCTTTGGCCACACGATGTAAGGTCTTACCGCCATCTTCCCAATCAGATAGCCAGCCTTTAACGGCTTCGCGGATCATTTCGTGATCTTCCTGAAATGGAAATGGCGGCATAGGCTTTAGCTCCCGTAAACTTTTTGAGCCGGAGGCGTAATTTCGATTAACTCACGAATTACCGCATCAATTTCTTCAGGCTCGTAGCGTGCTTCTTTATCTTTGATTGGCCCGGTTTTATAACCATCGGCGATGGAAAGCTTGCCGCCAAAAGACTCAAAGCAATAACCGTTAATATCAGCTGAAGCAGGACTGCATAGATAGACAATGAGAGGGGCAACATTTGCGGGGTCGAATTTGTCGAAACTGCCGTCCTCAGGCACTTTCATCATATCGGCAAAGACTTCTTCCGTCATACCCGTGCGGCCTTGCGGCGCTACCGAATTAGCAGTGATACCATAGCGTGCCAATTCAGCAGATTGATTCAGGGTGAGGGTCAAAATCCCACCCTTTGCAGTTGCATAATTGGTTTGTCCGACAGAGCCCTGAAGTCCCGCGCCGGAGCTGGTGTTGATAATCCGCGCATCGGGATTTTCCCCATTTTTAGACTTTTCACGCCAATATTTTGCGGCATGTGATGATAGACAAAAATGCCCTTTAAGATGCACGCGTATCACATCGTCCCAGTCACTCTCACTGAGGGAGGTAAACATGCGGTCCCGATTGTTACCGGCATTATTGACAACAGCATGCACATCACCATAGCGCTCAATTGCAGCCGCTAAGATTTTACCCGCAGAAGCATAATCCGTTATGTCATCGAGATTAACAATCGCCTGACCGCCCGCATCATTAATAATCTTGACGGTTTCAGCAGCAGTGTCGGGGTTAATGTCATTGACGACGACATTGCCCCCGGCTGCGCCCACTGCGATGGCGTAGGCACGACCAAGGCCGCCACCTGCACCGGTAATGATGATTGTTCTGTTGTCACATAAGCCCATATTTAGAGTCTTTCAATGATTGTTACATTGGCCAGACCACCACCTTCACACATGGTTTGCAGGCCATAACGTCCACCAGTACGCTCAAGTTCATTAAGCAAGGTCGCCATAAGTTTTGTGCCAGTTGCACCAAGCGGGTGACCCAGCGCAATTGCGCCGCCATTCACATTGGTTTTTTCATGCGGATAGCCAGTTTCTTTTAGCCATGCCATTGGCACAGGCGCAAAAGCCTCATTAATTTCAACAAGGTCAATATCCTCCAGAGACATGCCGGTTTTATTCAACGCATATTCTGTGGCAGGAATTGGAGCTGTCAGCATGAAAATTGGATCATCACCACGAACACTCATGTGATGAATACGTGCGCGGGGTTTCAGATTATATTTTTTGACCGCATCTTCTGAGGCCAGCAACATGGCTGATGAGGCATCAGATGTCTGGCTGGAAATACCAGCATGGATGCGACCGCCCTCTTGAAGCGGCTCGAGTGTTGCCATTTTTTCCATCGTGGTATCGCGTCTGACTGTTTCATCCATCTCAAGGCCATTAAAAGCTACGACCTCGTTGTTGAAACGGCCTTCATCAATCGCTGTTGCGGCTCTCTGATGACTTGCGAGGGCATATTCTTCCATCTCTTCTCTGGAAATATCCCATTTTTTGGCAATCAATTCGGCACCGTGGAATTGTGAGACAGGTTCGTTACCATATCTTTTAACCCAGCCTTCTGAGCCGGAGAAAGGGTCATTGAAGCCAAGTGGCTTGGCAAGTACCATAGCCGAGCTAATCGGAATTTTTGTCATTGTCTGCACACCGCCGGCAATAACAAGGTCTTGAACACCTGCCATAATACCTTGCGCGGCGAAATGAACTGCTTGCTGCGACGAGCCACATTGACGATCAATAGTTACGCCAGGAATGGCTTCAGGCAGACCTGCTGCGAGCCAGCATGTCCGAGCGATGTTGCCAGCCAAAGGCCCTACAGCATCAAGACAGCCGAAAACGACATCATCATAATCTTCTGCGGGAATGTCATGCTTATCAACTAGGGTGCGCAGAATAAAAGCGCCGAGGTCTGCACCATGAACATCTGAAAGCGTCCCTTTGCGTCGGCCTGTTGGTGTTCGGATTGCATCAATAATATAAGCTTCGCCCATAATTTTCTCCTTAATAACTGAAAGTTGTTCCCGGCCCCAGTTCAGCATCATCCGCTAAAATCATAGTTTCGAGAATATTGATATGATGATTGCGGTCTCCCCATTCGCCGCAAAGCGCCCATGCGCGTTTCATGAACATGTGTAAACTGACTTCAAATGTATAACCCATACCGCCATGAACTTGAATGGCTGTTTCTGCTGCAAGCATAGCTGTATCAATTGATGACACTTTCGCCTGATGGACACAGCGCCCATTTTGCGTAGCGGCAAGCTGAACAATTGGACGGGTGAACTCGATTTGCGTATGTACATTTGCCAACTGATGTTTAATGGCTTGAAACGATCCGATTTGTTTACCGAATTGTTCGCGGTCTTTGGCGTAGTCCACTGATAAAGTGACCATTCTCTTGGATAGGCCGCAAAGAAAAGATGCGTTGAGTATCGCACCACGCTGGTCAATCGCCTCCAGACCATCGCCAGCATGTGAAACTTTATAAAGCTTACGCAAAGGGTCAATTGATTTTAACGGGGTGAGGGTGACATCGCTTTTATCAAGCAGCCGCGCCTTACCGCCTTCCCCGATGAGAAACATATCCGCTGTATCCGCATGGCTGACCATGCCGGATAGTCCGCAAACAGGAAGGACTTTTAAATCTCCGCTAATCACAGCATTTAATTCGTCAGTTGCACCCATCTGTGCGAGAACCGGCACACTGATGCCTGCTATTTCGATAAGCGGTTCGGTAAGCGCAACATTACCTGCCATTTCAGCAATGCCTGCCATGACAGAAAAGTCCTGCGCCAATCCGCTGTTTTCTTCCGGTGCGACAAGGCCTAATAGACCCAGCTCGGCAAAATTATTCCATAATGTTTGGGTGTCATCAGAAGCATCCGACTCCAAGAGGTTGCGCATATATTCAACCGTATGTTCGCCCGCAAAAAAACTATCTGCCGCGTCAATAAGTTCCTGTTGGTCTGATGTGTAGATTAAATTCATGCCGCAACTCTTATTGTCTTGGGAGACCGAGAACACGCTCGGCAAGAATATTACGTTGAATTTCGTTTGTGCCTGCATAAATAGGCCCAGCAAGGCTGAACATATAACCATCCAGCCATCTACCATTTTCAATTGCGCCATCGCCTTCTTCCAGCTCGGCATGCATGCCCATAATGGTCATGGCTGTGCGGTGCATGGTACGATCCATTTCAGACCAGAAAATTTTATTAGCGCTGGCCTCGGAAGATATGGATGCACCGCTATCAACTTGTGCGACGAGTGCATAAGTGGCTGCAGTGAATCTTTCCGTATCGCCCCATGCCTGCAGCACCTGTTCTTTAATGCCGGAGGAGAGGCGGTTGGCATTTTGCTTGTAGAGTTTTACCAATCTTGCGGCGGCGGCCTGAAAACGCGCAGGGGAGCGAAGCAATAGACCTCTCTCAAAACCCGCTGTCGCCATTGCAACACCCCAGCCACCATTTTCAGGACCCAGAAGGTTGCTAACTGGGACACGCACTTCATCAAAAAATAATTCGGCAAATCCCGGGTCGCCATCCAGTTGAGCAATTGGACGAACTGTAAGGCCGGGGCTGTCGAGAGGCACAAGAATCTTAGACAGACCATGATGTCGGCTACTTTCAGGATCGGTTCTAAATAATCCGAAACACCAATCGGCAAACACAGCGCGTGAAGACCAAATTTTCTGACCGGAAATCACATACTCATCACCATCGCGCACGGCTTTACTTCGAATAGCGGCCATATCACTTCCAGCGCCGGGTTCGGACCATGCTTGCGCCCAGATTTCATCACCGGCAGCCATGGGCTTGAGAAAGCGTTCTTTTTGTTCGTCAGTCCCGTATTCCATAATGGTTGGGCCGAGGAGAAAAATCCCATTTTGGCTAACACGCAGTGGTGCATCGGCACGGTAATATTCTTCTTCGAAAATAAGCCAATCTGTGAGACTGCATCCGCGCCCACCAAATTCTTCAGGCCATGTGACCATACCCCAATTTCCTGCGTGAAGCTTTTTCTCCCAAGCGCGGTGAAGGTCGAAACCTTTTTGAGTATCGAGGGAAGGTAAACGTTCGCCGGGAACGTTTGCACTTAGCCAGTCCCGAACTTCCTGCCGGAATTGATTTTGACTATCTGAAAATACGGCGTCCATCAGTCATCCCCAAAATCGGCGGCCTTGCCGGTTTCCACAAATGCATCGCGGGATTTTTGACTGTCCTCATGCATATACATTTCAAAGGTAAAGCCTTGTTCCCAGCGATAGGACGCATCTACGTCAAAAGGTTCAATGCCGTTTAGTGCTTGCTTTGCAATTCTAAGCGCATCACGGCTTTTGCCTGCAACAATTGTGGCGAGTTTATGGGCTTCATTTTCTAGATCTGCGCGCGGAACGACGTTTTCAATCCCACCAAGGCGATGCATTTCCTGAGCCGTAATTTGTCCGCCCGTTAAGAATGCCGAGCGCACTTTCGTCAAAGGAATCATTCTTTGTAAATGTGCCGCCCCGCCCATTGCGCCTCGGTCAATTTCCGGCAATGAGAAAAAACAATCATCAGATGCAATGACAATGTCCGAAGCACCGCACATGCCAATACCGCCGCCAATCACAAATCCATGTGGCGCAGAGATGACAGGCATCTCACAATGGTGGATGGCCTTGAAGGTTTCAAAATTCCCTTTATTGACCTCGACAATTGCCGCGCTATTGGCAGCAAGTTCTTTAATATCGACCCCAGCACAAAACCCTTTGCCTTCTGCTCGGATGAGAAGAACACGGACATCCTGACGCTTGCCCAAATCTGTGATGATGGTCGGCAACTCGTTCCATGTTTGGCTATTAAAAGCATTAACCGGTGGGTGGTCGAGAACCAGCTCAGCAATATTGTCGGCAACATTTACATTGATCGGCATGATTTAATTTCCACTCTTTGTATTTTGGAGGCGTTCTTGTGCATCGTTAATGATGTTGGCGATAATGTCACCGGCGCCGGGGAGGTCGTTAATCAATCCTGCAACTTGGCCGCTAGGTAGCACGCCCTTATCGGGATTGCCGTCAACCATCGCCTTTTGAATAATGATTGGCGCATTAGCCGCCATGAGAGTTTGCCCCAAGGTTAAATCTGTTCCTGAGGCCATTTTCCAAGCAGTCTTGATTGTTTCAAGCATGCTCATTTCTGATTGAGCTTTAAATTTAAAACCATTGACTATGGCGCGGAATAGCATGCCTAGGGATGAAGCATTTTCAAGATCTTGCAAGGTCGGGTTCATGACCATGCGTTGGGGGAGGCCATCAAGTTTTGTCGAGACAGGTATTTTTGTAACCTCTGCGTCGAGATAAGCCTGTTTTGTTGCTTGAGGTACAGGGCTTTCAGCACTCATCATAAAGCGTGTTCCCATTGCAATTCCGTCGGCCCCAAAAGCCAATGCCGCCGCTAGACCCCGTCCGTCTCTGAAGCCACCGCACGCGACAACAGGAACGTCAAGTTTGTAATCCAATACCTGAGCTAACAGAAGCCATGTGGGTGTGTAGCCGGTATGTCCGCCACCCTCTTGCCCTTGGCAGACAAGAATATCAGCTCCCATCTCAACTGCCTTTGGCGCATGTTTACCTGCGCCGATTGTCGGTACACATTTAATGCCAGCTGCTTTTACACGGTCAATGACTTTAGCCGAGGGTGCGCGTCCGTAGGAAATTGCGCCGACTTTATAGTCGATACACATATCTACGATTTTATCGACATCCTTTTGGAAGGAATGAAAGTTCACTCCAAACGGATGATCACCGGATTGTTTGATAGATTTTATTTCAGCTTCACACTCTTCGGCAGTCATTACGGCTGCAGCAAGAAAGCCGAATCCACCGCCACGAATAGAAGCTTTAACAAGTTGTGATGTCGAAACCCATCCCATCGCTGTTTGGATGACAGGTGCTTGGCAACCCAGAGTTTTTGTGAGACGCGTATCGAGGGACATGAAATTAATCTTGCTCTTTTTTCTTATTGGAGTCGGCCATTTTTTTACCATCAAAACCGGCAATATAATCGCCGGTTACAATGCTATTTTGAGCATGGGCAAAATGATGCATCGCATAAATCCCATCCATCGCATTTTTCTTATTTTGAAGATTTTCAACATGGTTACAGGCTTGCTTAACCAGAAGCGATGCAAGGCGCGGTTGGGTTGCAATCTTTAAAGCTGTCTGCGTAACATTTTCTGCCAGTTCATCAATTGGGACGACACGGTTAATCATTCCTGCAGACAGAGCGCGGTCTGCTGACCAGCGCTCGCCAAGAAGCAGAAATTCTTTCGCCATACGAACATTAAGTTCATAAGGGTGAGCAAAATACTCAACGCCCGGGAAGCCCATTTGGACAACTGGATCTTGGAAGAAGGCTGTGTCGGAAGCGATAATTAAATCACAAACCCAAGCCAGCATCAGGCCACCAGCAATACATCCGCCATGCACCTGAGCAATTGTCGGTTTAGGGATTTCTCGCCAGCGATTGCAGAAGCCGAGATAGACTTCAGACTCGCGAATAAATGCTTTTTCTGCGCCGGGTTTATTGTCGTGATTATAAATCATCGTCCGGCGGTCCTCTCGACCAATGGTGAAGTCTCGTCCGGGAGTCCCAATGTCATGACCTGCTGAAAAATGTTTGCCATTGCCTTTCAGCACAATCACTTTCACGCCATCATCGCCGACAGCTTTATAAAAAGCATCGTCCAGCGCATAAAGCATCTGGCTGTTCTGACTATTATGATAAGTCGGGCGGTTTAGTGTAATGTAAGCAACCTTGTCCACGACCTCGTAAAGTATCGGGTTTTCTTCTTCGTAAATGACTTCTTTTTCTTCGCGTGGAACGGTTTCGTTTTCGTCAATCTGGCTCATGTTTAGGCCCTTTCCGATATTTTATAAGAAGACACTTTTTTGAAAAGTGCCCTGATTGGGTGATCACTCACCAATCTGCGGGAAATCATATTCATGTCCCCAATAATCTCCGGAGGTTGTTTTGGTCGGCGTGTATTGGGACCAGTCTGCAACCTGTTTGCCATCAAAGCCATATTCCAGTCCCATACCACCAGGGGCAAAGAAATAGAACGATACCATTTCGTCATTTGAGTGGCGACCAAGATCAGAGAAAATATGTAGCCCAGCCTTTTTAACACGGTCCATGCAATATCCGACTTCATCAATTGACCCGACTTCAATCATTAGGTGGATAAGACCTGTCGGATTTGGGAAGTTGTAAAGGCCAAGCGTATGATGGCGCGGATTGTCCGCATGCATAAATAAAACGCGTTGATTGGGTGCGCCTTCTGCAGGCGGGGGTAGGGTGAGGTCGTCACTTATACCAAACCCAAACAATGAGGTATAAAATTCCTCAGTTGCTTCATTTTCAGGTGCAGGAATAACCAGATGCCCAAGCCCCATCTCGCCAGTAATAAAAGCTTTTATATTATGGTTGGGGGTAAAAGGACCGCCGTCATGGCGCCCGTGATAAAACTCTACGAGATTGCCCGATGGGTCATAGCAAGATGAAAAAGCGGTAACCGCTCGTCTGTTGGCTTCATCATCGGAGCCAGTCTCGACTTGAACGCCAGCGGCTTGGAGTTTTTCTGCCAGTGCGGCATATGCCTCAGCAGAGGAGAGCTGTAAGCCACTTGCAACAAATTTATCCTCGTCACCCTGTTCAATAATATACCTGAAGGGGGCATCATCCATACGCAGATATTTTGACCCATTTCCGTCATCATGTTCAGCAACGCCAAAGCCCAAAACATCTACAGCAAAGTCTGCCCATGCTTGAGGGTCAGTCATTTGCATTCTGACATATCCTAGATTTTCTATTCCCATCTCATCATCCCCGATTAATATTATTAAATTTTATTTTCTAGTCATGTTTCAAAAAGTCAATGCCAGTGGCGTTAAACATGCGTGGATGTTCAATCATAACCCAATGACCACAAGCATTTACCTCAATGAGACGCGATTGATTATTTGCTCTGAGACATGTCTGTTTTCCTTGGGGTGGCATGAATAAATCATCAGCACCCCAAAAAGTAAGGATTGGGCATGTCAGTTCTTTTAGTCTAGGCCCAAGATTAGGGGTTTTCATCGTTGTGATGACTTCTTTGGGTTGATCCTGCGCCACATGCCAGCGCATTGCTATGAGGTCAGAAGTGATAAGTGCCTCATCATGAACAAAGTTTTTCAACACTTTTTGAAGTGTTTCCTCAGTCAGTCCGTCTTTGAGCGCATCGACCATTTTCGCTATGCCCGGCATGGTGAAATAATCTTGCTGTTCTTCAATACAGCCCGGACCCATCATGATAAGCTTATCAACAAATCCAGGATCATTGAGGGCAATCTGAACAGCTATCCCTCCACCCAGCGAATTTCCAACAAAACTGCAGGAGGAAATACCAAGTGAAATCAACCCTGCTTTAAGAGTGTCACAGAATAGATCAAGCGTGTAATCACCAAGGTCAATTGGTTTATCAGTGTATCCGAAACCTATGAGGTCAGGCAGAACGACATAAAAACCTGCATCAGCAAAGTCTTGTGCGTTTTTGCTGAAATTTGCATAACCGCAATTCCCGGGTCCCGAACCGTGGACAAAAACCACGGCAGGGTTTTTTGGGTTCCCGTATTCAAGAACATGCATTTTGATAGGGCCGGCTTCAACGAACCTGCCTTCAGGTGGTTGGGCGAGATATTCAGCCATTATACAAACAAGTCCGTGCTTTCGCCTGAAATTTGAATGCCACCAAAATTACGGGCAAAGCCGACAGGGTTATTTGCAACATGCGCCCGCGCAATGTGAATGTCATGCCATAGGGACTGAATAGGCGAGCCATCGTAGACACTGCGTCCACCGGCGACATCGAAAATCAGGTCAACAGCTTCCATCATGCGTTCAATAACAAGGCTAGCTTGATAGCGATACTTAACGCGGTCAATCATGGGGATTTCTTCGCCCTTAGTCACCTTGTCGAGCATCTCATCAAAGTTTCTGAAAATAATGGCTTCAGTCTCATCAATAAGTGTCGCTGTTTTCGCAATCCTTACAGTCACATCTGGATCTCCGGCAAGACGCGTTGGATCAGTGGAACTGGATGTGGCGTTTTCAATGAATAAGCGCAGAGCGTGTTTCGCAGCACCAATAGAGGGCGAGGATACAACACGGATAAAAAGCTGCGCCCAAGGGATTGAATACATTGGGTTTTCTTGATGATGAACACAATTAAAACCATCCATTTGGATGTGAGTTCTGTGTTCGGGTACGAAGATAGGTTCTTCAATAACAATGTCATTGGAACCTGTCGCGTGGAGACCCATCGGAAACCATGTTTCTTCAATATCGTAATCACTGCGTGGGAGCAGGAATGTCCGATAATGAATACCGTCTGGATGATCGGTGATCACGCCGCCAAGTAAAGTCCATGAGCAGTGGCCAGAGCCGCTACTCCAACCCCAGCGACCGGATAGCTCAAAACCGCCATCAACCGTTTTCACTTTAGCACCTGCTGGATTGTAAGAAGATGAAATAAGCGTATCCGGTGAGTCCGCATAGACCTCTTCGGCCGCTTGAGGCGGCATGATAGCAAGCTGATATGCGTGAACAGCAATAATGCCGCCAGCCCAAGCAGTACTCATATCACGTTCAGCAATATCGATTGCTGCGCGAAAAAATTCCTGAGGTGTGCATTCGTAGCCGCCATATTGTTTGGGGAGGAGCATTCTGAAAAAGCCCTGCTCACGAAGTGCTTCAATACTGCTTTTGGGAACTTGTCTATTCGCTTTACCCTCGGGCGCATTCTTCTCAATCAGACTCAATGCCGGGGCCACATTTACGCTGTGCATATTGCTGGTTTCTATGGCTGCTTGACTCATTTTAAGGATCCTTCTGTGTCAATTGGTGTATATATTCAAATAGAATATCAAATATGCGTAAAATTAAAACAGTTTTTTACGAATTTTTATCATAAATGTGGAAAAAACATCTCATTTGCAGAATTTATTTACTAAATACCTACATTTTCTCCAGTAAAAACTTCTGAACTTTACCAGATGCATTCCGCGGTAAATCTTCAACTACGGTTATTTTGCGGGGAACTTTAAAATTAGAAATTCTTTCTTTAACCCATGTGATCAGTGCATCTGTGTCAATTTCTGGGGTGCGGGAAAGAATAAAGGCTTGCGGTACTTCGCCAAGACGGTCATCTGCCATGCCGATAACGGCGGCATCAATCACGTCGGGATGCTGCATCAGCCATTTTTCAATTTCTGCGGGATAGGCATTGAACCCACCGACAATAATCATGTCTTTTTTCCTGTCGGTTATACGAAGATAGCCTTTTTCATCCATCGTGCCGACATCACCGGTTTTGAGCCAGCCGTCTGAGGTTATGGTGCGCGCGGTATCTTCGGGTGCATCAAGGTAGCCCTGCATTGCGTTGAAACCACGAACCCAGATTTCTCCTTCTTCGCCTGTGATTACTTGATTGCCGTCTTCATCTACGAGAATCACTTCTGTTTCAGGTAAGGGGCGCCCAACTGTAGTTGCGATTGTTTCAAAATCATCGCCTTTCTGACACAACGAAACAACGCCACATGTTTCGGTGAGGCCATAGGCGGAATACACATGATCAATGCCGATAACTTCGTGCATTTTTCTAATTAGGTCGACAGGTATCACTGTTGCGCCTGTGGTGGCGAGGCGCAGGGATGACACATCTCTTTTTTCAAAATCGGGGTGGTCCATCATGGTTTGGAAAATTGTTGGTGCACCCGGCATGACCGTAATCTTATCTTCTTCAATGCGCTTTAAAACCTCACCGGGATCAAAGACGCCAAGCGGATAAATAGTGGCAGCGCGGATAAGACAACTCAACCACCCCGCTTTATAACCAAAGCTATGGAAGAAGGGGTTCACAACCAGATATCGATCACCTTGCTGCATATCAATTGCCTTGGTGAAAACATCAAAGACACTGATATTTTGCCCGTGATGCGTCACAGCCCCTTTGGGGAGACCGGTCGTGCCGGAAGTGAAGATTATGTCCGACGGGTCGTCTGGGCCAATTTCATCAAGCGCCTCCTCAGAAAGTGGCGCATCAGCAAAACTCAAAAGACTTTGGAAGCCCTGATTGCCTTCTTTATCTCTTAATATAATTGTTTCCTGCAAATCGGGGAGATCTTCACCGACCAGCATGGAGGGATAATCAAGGCCTAGAAACCCATCGACTGTCAGCAGAAGCTTACATCCTGAGCGACGGATAATATCAGCCGCCTCCGACCCTTTATAACGGGTGTTCAATGTAACAAGCACTCCCCCTAACGTCTGACCGGCGAGCGCTGTCACAATCCACTCGGCACAATTGGGCGCCCAAATAGCGAATTTATCCCCTTTGGTTAGACCTTTTTCTCGGAAGGCTGCGGCGATTTGTAAAACCTGATGTTGTAAATCGCGATAGCTGGTGGTCGTCCCATTATCAACAATGGCTGCAAGGTCAGGATTTTTTTTGGCTGTTTGTTTTAAGATGCCGGGAATAGTTCGCATGATTTTACCCTTTACTTGCCCTTTGATTTTTAAAAACAACTAAACTTAGACATGAGGTAAGAATTACGCAATACTTAGCAATATTGGAGGCTTTCATGAAGGATTTAAGCGGTCAAACAATCATCGTTACCGGAGGTGGTAAGGGTATTGGAAGAGGAATCACAACTGCTTTCGCTAAAGCTGGCGCACATATTGCGATTTGCGGACGCTCTGCGCCCGAAGCTTTTGATAGTGAGATTGCTGACCGGGTTCATTTTATTGAACTCGACATTAGAGAGTCTGAAAACGCTGAAAAGCTCATAGATTTTGCGGCGAGTTTCGGGCATCCAATTACCACCTTGATTAATAATGCAGGAGGGGGGCCACCGGTCGCTTCCGCAGAAGCCAGCGCGTCTTTGACTGAGAAAGTCATTAAGCTGAACCTGCTGGCACCAATCTATTTGTCACAAGCCGCCTATAATTATATGCGCGCTCATGAAGTAAACGGCTCTATCATCAACATTTCCAGTGTCTCGGCTACACGTTCGTCACCTGGCACTGTCGCTTATGGTGCTGCAAAAGCCGGACTGATAAATGTCACCACATCATTGGCGATGGAATGGGCGCCTGATGTTCGGGTTAATGCCATTATTGTTGGGTTGGTAAAAACCGAAGCATCCGAGTCTCATTATGGCGGCGAGAAAGGCATGGCCTATCTTGCAGATAATCTTCCTATGAAGCGAATGGGTCAGCCTCAAGATATTGCTCATGCTTGTCTGTTTTTGGCTGATCCCGAGTCGGCCTATGTTTCCGGGGCATGTCTGGAGGTGTTTGGCGGTGGTGAGCCCCCGAGCTTCCTGAAAATCACGCAAGATGCTGCCGCACAAAAATAATATTTTGTTATTATTCTGATTTTCAGAGAAACGGGTAATCCGTATATCCCTTTTCACCCGGTGTGTAGAGTGTGCTTCGTTCCATCTCAGCAAGCGGTGCCCCGGTCTCAAACCGACGGACAAGGTCAGGATTGGAAACAAATAATCTGCCAAATGAGACGGCACTTGCCGTGCCGCTTTCAATCATTTTTTGCGCGGCTTCTTTATCAAAACTTTCATTCAATATAAGGGGGCCGTCAAAATGTTTTTGCGCTAGCGCGATATTATCAACGCCGCGATTAATCTGAGGGTCCATACGAATGACATGCAGATAGGCGAGGTTTTTGGGCGAGACGGCATCTAGCAATGCTGCGAAAGTTTCCGCTGGATTATCATCATGTAAATCATTGAAGGGGTTGCCTGGGCAAATGCGCATGCCTACGCGTCCAGCGCCAGCGCGGTCAATCATCGCGTCAAGGACATCCAGCGTAAACCTCAATCGGTTTTCAAGGGACCCACCATAAGCGTCCTCGCGAAGATTGGTGCCAGTGGATAAAAATTGTGCAGGAAGATAACCACTCGTAGCGTGTAACTCAACGCCGTCAAACCCGATATTTATTGCGTTTTGAGTGGCGGTGGCGAAGTCGTTAATTGTTTGCTCAATGTCTTTTAAAGTCATTTCCTCTGGCACATCATGGGCAACCATCCCATCGGTGTCGGTATACATTTTACCTGCTGCTTGCAGGGGGGAAGGGGCGAGTGTTCGGGCCGTTTCTTTTTTATTTGCTGCCGCTGCAACACGCCCGCAATGCATGATTTGCATAACGATTTTGCCGTTATTTTCGTGAACTTTGCGACAGACCTTTTCCCAGGCAGCGATTTGTTTTTCTGACACAATCCCCGGCGTGCGGACATACCCTTTTCCGTCATAGCTGGGATAAACCCCTTCGGTGATAATTAAACCTGCAGATGCTCTTTGCGTATAATAATCTATGGTCAAAGGTGTTGGTTCGTCATCATGTCCGGCTCGACTGCGTGTCATTGGCGCCATCACGATGCGATTATTTAAGTCAATATCGCCGAGACGATGAGGTTCAAAGAGTGTCATATGGACTTCCCTATTATTAGCTAACTTTATTTTTATCTTACTTTATTTTTATCGTACTTTGATTTTTGGATCCGGTTGTCCGGCGCGCATTGTTTTGAGAAATTCACCCCAAGGTGCAGGTGTTGCGACTTCTGGCGTGATGCCATCCTTGGGTGGGTTTTTCCAAAAATTTTCCCATGACGGAAATAAATTATGGAAAGCGCCTTCATAGGCTTCCCTGTCAGGCCAGCGCATTTTTTGTTCTCCGATAGGTGGTTTATTTAAATCAGTGGCATACCAATAGCAGGGCAGACGCCGCCGAAAATACCAATGCCCGTCAATACGCTCATAATTATCCCAGTAAAGCATTTGCATTATCACCCATTCATCACCGCCTGCGCTGGGTGTCTCATGCTCATTCTTGGAATAAAGTACCCCATGGGCATGGTCAGGGTCATCAAATTCAATAATATGATTGCCGACATGATGAGATGTCCCGGTAAATTGAAGCCTTAATGTATCATCTAGCCATTGTTTAAGATGGGCGCGTCCAGAGGCTTCACGACTAACACGAATATCCTCGGCAAATAAATTAACATGGGCATCCAAGTCCCGCATATCGAGGGACAAGGAATATTTGCTCACCAGTTGACGAATTTCCTCAATCGACTCGAGACGATCAATTCTTTCTTCCAATGTCATTTTTTACCCTCCTTAATCTTGCGAAGTCTAAAAAAGCACATTTCGGTTGCGATGACAAAGTAGTTGATGCAGTTTTGAACTTCATTTAGGTGAAGGATGACCTAAGTATTAATTATCAAAGAGAAAGGTTTTGTCGTGACCACAGATCAAAAAGAATTACGGAATGCATTGGGGCAATTTGCAACGGGCGTTACGGTTGTCACGACTTCAGATGAGGATAAAAAGCCTGTTGGGGTGACTGCCAGCAGTTTTAATTCTGTTTCGCTAGACCCACCTCTCGTATTATGGTCGTTGGCCAAAACTGCAAAGTCGATGCCTGCTTTTGAGACTTCCGGTGGCTTCAATGTGCATATTCTTGCCTCACATCAAACGGATATTTCTAATCGCTTCGCAAGCTCGCAAGGTGAAAAATTTGACGGCGTTGACTTCAGCGCCTGTGATATGGGGTTTCCGATTCTTAACGAATATGCGGCTCTGTTTCGCTGTAAAACGCATTACCAATATGAAGGCGGAGACCATATTATTTTTGTCGGAGAGGTTGTCGAATATCAGACTAACCCTCTTCCAGTTTTGATATTCCATGGCGGTAAATATGCTGATGCGCGTCCGAAATTGAAAAAAGAAGATGCAGATGAAGTTGTGGATTTGCATAACGGGAAATTTACGGAGAACTATCTGCTGTATCTTATTTCCAGAGCTCATTTCCAGACGTCTCTTCCCGTGCGTCAATCATACATAGAGCAAGGTCTAAGCGATCAGGAATTTTTCTGCCTCTCGCTTTTGTCAATGAATGGAGGTCTCTCAGCTGAGGTGATTTCCGATAGATTGGCGCATACTGGCCATGCACCTGACAATGAAATTTTTGAGCGTCTAACCCGAAAAAACCTCGTCACTCAAGAAGGTGGTGACAAAGGCAACATTTCTCTTACTGAAACCGGGCAGGGCGTTTTCATTGAACTGCTTGCTCAGTCTAAAGCGTTAGAAGAACAACTCACCAAACATTTTTCAGAAGATGAAATCGACACCGCTGTTCGGTTTATGAAAAAAATCGTTGATATTAGCGGCTCGGAAATCCCTGAACTTTGGTAATTGATTTAACCAACGAAAGCTTGCCCGCCATCCAGTGCAATAGTTTGGCCCGATAAATATCGAGACTCTTCACGGCACATCAGCATCACGAATGCGCCGATATCCTCTTCACATTCACCGACGCGTCTTAGGGGAATGGATGCCTGAAAAGCTTCTGCTTCCTCAGGGTTGGTGTTTATCCAGTTCGCTAGTGCCGGGGACTTGGCGTGCGGCATAATTCCATTCACCCGAATGCCATCAGGCCCCCACTCACAAGCGGCTGCCCTTGTCAGTTGTTGAATAGCAGATTTAACAGCTGCATACCCCCCATATCCCGACATATCCCAGCGCTTCATAACGGATGACAGGAGGTTCACAATATGGCCGCCTTCGGCTTTTAAGTGTGGGTAGCAGTATTTCATCATTCGTAATACGGCGAGTGGACCGGACTTAAAGCCATCTTCAAAGGCCTCATCAGTGAGGGCGTTAATTGGTGCAAGTGGAACTAGCTGTGCGTTGTTTACGAGAATATCCAGCCGTCCGAATTCTTCTATTGTCGCATCAACTCCGGCGCGCAAATCATTGTCAATCGTTACATCACAGGCAACAGCTAGCGCGCGGCTACCTCTTTCGCTGACTGCGGCGCAGCTCGATTCTAGCTTCTCCATAGTACGACCTAGCAAGGCAATATTTACGCCTTCATTTGCCAACGCCAATGCAATGCCGAGGCCAACACCCTGACCGCCACCGGTTATGAGTGCGGTTTTTCCTTTCAATGAAGACATTTTAAACTCCTGCTAATTTACTATCTGGTTAAGGTGTAAACGGTTTCACCGTCTTTAACTGTTTCTAAAACTTTTATATGCCGCAACTCAGCTTCAGCCACAGTGAGGGGGTTGCCATCGAGAATAATCATATCCGCTTTTTTGCCGACCTCGATAGAGCCTTTATGGGTCTCAATATAATGTTGATAGGCGCTGTTTATTGTCAGGGCTTTTAAAGCTTGTTGACGCGTTATAGCTTCATCAGCGCCGAGTTTTTCTCCCGAGCTGGTCAGGCGCGCAACCGCTACCCAAAGAGTTCTGAATGGGTCAGCCGAAACGACGGGTGCATCATCATGAATTGTGTAAATAAGACGGCGGTCTTCCGCAGATCCAACGGGGCTAATTTTTGCGGCACGCTCAGGGCCCAGAAAAATATCTTTATGCCTGTCGCCCCAAAAATAAACATGATCGACAAAAAAGGACGGTATCAATGACAGTTCTTTTGCGCGGTCAAGTTGATCTTGACGCATGGTCTGAGCGTGAATGCTGACTGGACGCAGAGAGTTGTCAGGATAAGCGGTATTAGCTTTTTCAAGACCATCCAGAAGTACATCTATTGCCGCGTCGCCATTTGTATGCACTAGAAGCGGAATGTCATCGGCATAGGCCTGCATAAGCATGTTGTTAAATTTTTCCGGTGGTAAATGCGGATAGCCGCGATAGCTGACATCTTTGCTGGCGGGTGTCACATGATAAGGTTGGCTTAAATGTCCTGTGTAGCCTTGAATAGATCCATCCAACAGAATTTTAATTCCACCCAGTTTAAAGCCGTTAATATCTTTACGAGTCATATTTGCCATTTGTGAAGCGAGTGGTTCGGTATCAGGAAGTACACGGCGATAAGCAATCATATCAACAGGAACATCACGGGATGCAAAATAGGCTTCAAACCCTTTTTCCATTGCGCTGTCACTGGCATGTTCAACAATGGTTGTATAGCCCAAGGCCAGCAGGTCTTGGACGACAACATCATAAGTTTTGAAAACTTGTTGGGGAGAGGGCTGAGGAAGCATCTTGCCAATGACATTTATAGCTGCTTCTTCGAGCACCCCATTAGGACGGTTACTGTTTGGCTCACGTTGTATGTGTCCGCCCTCTGGGTCGGGTGTTTCCGCATCAATGCCAGCCATTTCAAGAGCTTTGGAATTCATCACCGCAATATGAAAGGAAATGTGCATGATAATAATTGGATGCTCGGTAGAAACAGCATCTAAATCATCACGTGTCGGATGCCTTTTTTCTTCCATCACTGTGTCGTCATAGCCGATGCCCATAATGGGGTAGCCAGCCGGTATTTTTTGTGCCGCTGTGCTTAAGGCATTTTTGAGGGTTGTGAGATTGGCGACGCCGCCATCGGGTGGGGGTGCTAAATTAACCGTCATTTTTTTCAATACAATTAGATTAAAATGAGCGTGGCTTTGCACAAAACCGGGCATAAGGGTGAGACCATTTAGGTCACTGATTTGCGTATTTTGCCCGACCCAGTTCTCTGGATATTCAGATATATCATCCGTGAGAGCAATAATGCGTCCGTCTTTGACGGCGACTGCATTCGCAATAGACATCTCATCATGTCCGTTCTTAAAAGACATGGTGAGAATATTTGCATTATGAAAAATGCGGTCAGCATTTAATGGCTCAGCATTTATTGCCTCTGGTTGGTCGCACGCGACAAGCGTTAGCGATACCAGTAGGGCTAATAAAACACCAATAGCGGAAGACTTCCCGTCACACATCATGTCGGACTAGTAGACTTTTGCAGGGTTTGGCGGATTCGGTGATCCTAACATCTCACGATAGGATGGCGGGAACTTACCATCACGGTCTGGAATATTATAACGATCCTTGGCGATTTCTGCCGAGATGACCGTATGACCGGAAATTTCTGATGCCTTGTCGTCGCAAGCTACTGCATGGACAATTCGTCCGATAAATTCTGGAGTTTCAGCCGTCGCCATGAATTCTGTATATTGTTCAGGGTGAACTTCAGCAGCAATAATCGCTCTTTCAGTAATCAATGGCCCCATCCAAATTGAAAGTGTCTGTACATTCACATCTTCTAAATCGACGGCCATATCATGGGCAAATTTGTCCAATCCGGCTTTTTGGGCACCATAAGCCGCGCCATGCATATAACAACTCGCACCAAATGAAGAGGTGAAAACAATCAGACCGCTCTTTTGTTCAGCCATAATTTTTGCTGCATGCCAAGAGGCGACGTAAGCTGAGCGAAGGCCGACATCAAGAATGAATTGAGCGGCAAGCTCTTTCTCATAAAACGGTTTTGGTTCGATAAGTTGCGGATGAATATAAGCAGCGTTGTTGACGAGAATGTCTAAGCGGCCTTGTTCATTTTTAATTTGCTCGAATAGTGCGGCCACTTGTGCGTCGTCGGCATGATCACAAACAACAGCGATACCTTTGCCGCCTGCCTTGGTAATTTCTTCTGCTGTTTCAAAAACAGTACCAGGCAATGTTGTGCCGTCCCAGCCTTTGGCAGAACCTACTTCGGTGCTGCGCCCTGTTACATAAACAGTCATGCCTTTTTCAGCAAGGCCAAGTGCGATGCCTTTACCTGCGCCTCTACTTGCGCCGGTAACTAATGCGACTTCTGGATTACTCATTTATCCCTCCCTTATTAATTGGCTAATAACCTATCAGAGAGAAAGACTTCTGCAACCATTTCGATGTAATTCCTTTGGTGCGATAATTTGTAAGCTCTTTCTGTCTGGCTATCTAGATAATCTATGTGTAGGGTTGTCGGGTTTGATGAATAATAAATATGATGTTTCTGGGAGAGGGTATGGAGCAATCTAATCAAAATTGGTTTTCATCTGTAGAAGCGCCGATTGAAGTTTCCAGCAGAGATGCTGTGTCCTGGGATGAGTCTAAAGATTTAGTGGTTGTTGGGTTCGGTGGCGCCGGTGTGGCGACAGCACTTCAAACTCTTGATAATGGCCTTTCAGTAATTGCCTTTGATAAATTCGCAGGTGGCGGAGCCACAACAATCAATGGTGCAGTTGTTTATGCCGGTGCGGGGACATCGGTTCAAAAAGAAGCAGAAATTGCCGATACGGCAGATAATATGTTCAACTACCTTAAGCAGGAGACGGAGGATATTGTTTCTGATGAAACATTAAGGGACTTTTGTGACACCAGTCCTGAGATGATTGATTGGTTGCAGGAGAAGGGAGTCAAGTTTGGCTCAACTGTTTGGCATAAAAAGACTTCTTATCCAGGGCCAGAATATTTCGTCTATCACAGCGATAATTCGCTCGCCACAAGTTACAAGAAACATGCTGCTCCAGCCGCTCGTGGTCATAGAGGCTATGTGCCGATTGAGGAGGGCCGCAAGGCGACTAATCTCGGCTATTCTATCTTTAATCCATTAAAACAATCTGCGCTCGATAAAGGTCTGTTGTTGGAAACCTATCATGAGGTTAGACAACTTGTTGTGGACGATAAACAAGAAGTCCTTGGCGTCGCGGTTTTATACTTTGACGATGAAAAACTTTTGAGAAAA
>CALKOC010000024.1 GCA_938091085.1 uncultured Alphaproteobacteria bacterium | reverse complement strand
ATCAATCATCTGCTCGTAGCCACGTTCAAATTTATCTAGGTGACAAGCAATGTCAGGCGCAAAATATGTCCAACTACCATCTGACTTTTTTAACGCCCGATCGCTATCATCACCGAATTCAGACGATTTAAAAAGTGTTTGCGGTGACGGCTCCCAATCTGGTGGTGGCGTTTTCCCCTTAGGCGGCTCAAGTACACCTTCATAAATAAGCCCCATCTCATTTAGCCGATTGAGGCTCTTATCTACAGCCCCGCTGTCATGTAATGATTGTTCCGATAAAAACACATCATGGCGTACACCTAATGTATCAAGATCATCTCTAATCATCTCCATCATCATCGGCAACGCCATGGACTTGGCGACCGCAATCTGTTCCACCTCAGGCTTTTCCAATAAAGCCGCGCCATATTCTGTTGCGAGCGCCTGACCGACGGCAATCAAATAATCCCCGGGATATAAACCCTCAGGAATATCTCCAATATCCTCGCCAAGAGCTTCACGCATACGGATCAAGGCTGAACGAGCTAACGTGTCTATCTGACTACCTGCATCGTTGATGTAATACTCTCGTGTAACTTGAAAGTTTGCCCGCTCCAACAAACGCGCCAAAGCATCCCCAACAACAGCCCCACGCGCATGTCCTACATGCATCGGGCCAGTCGGATTGGCGGACACATATTCGACATTAACCTTTTTTTCTGCACCAATATCACTGTTTCCATATGCCGTAGCTGCTTTCAACACATGCGTGACCTGCCCCTGCCATACAGATGGCGCCAATGAGAGATTTATAAAACCAGGCCCAGCAATATCTATAGAGGCAATCTCTTCATCTTCAGAAAGTAAATCAGCAATTTTACCGGCCAAGTCACGCGGTTGTAATTCAGAAAACTTGCCAAGCACCATAGCGGCATTGGTCGCCATATCGCCATGCGCTTCTTCACGCGGTGGTTCAACTGAAATACGAGACAAATCAGCACCATCTGCAATTACACCCTGCTTGATAAGCTCACGGATGCTATCTTCAATTCGGACTCTAAAATCAGCAAAAATATTCATCATTCTACCTGTAATTATGCTCTGACAGATTAAAAAGTGTTTTGTGTTCTTCCAAAGCAAATCTGTCTGTCATGCCAGCAATATAATCACAAATGATGCGCGCTGTTGTTTCACTCCCGGGTTTATCACATAGCCTTTGCCACTCCTCGGGCAACAAATCTGGTTCATCATAAAAAAGATTGAATAGATCAGTAACAACACGGCGCGCCTTGCTCATGGATCTATTTACCTCTGAATGGCGATACATCCTGGCATAAAGAAATTCTTTCAAAGCAAGATGACTTTTCTGCATTTCTGATGAAAATTCAGCCACCGGATAATTCAACGACCTAACGTCTTTTGCACTCTCAATGTTGTTTTCCGTGATGCGTTTCTTTGTTTCCGCAACGACATCACTCACCATTTCAGAGATTAAACGACGAATAACCTCATGGCGTAATCTGCGCGGCTCTAATGAAGGATATGAAGACATCACTTGGGAGAATATGTCACCCACCAGAGGCAGAGCCAACAAGTCATCTATTGTAAATAGGCCGGCACGTAATCCATCATCAATATCATGATTATTATAAGCAATGTCATCCGATATGGCTGCAATTTGAGCTTCTATTCCGGCGTGACCGGATAATTCTAAATCATGTTTCTCAGAATATTTCCGAATAGCAAAAGGGGCTTCAGAAATAGGGTTTTTAGCATCTACAACCGGACCATTATGCTTAACCAAACCCTCAAGCGTTTCCCATGTCAGATTTAGACCATCAAAATCAGCGTAACGCTGCTCCAGATGCGTGACAATTCTTAATGATTGAGCGTTATGGTCAAAACCGCCATGATGCATCATCGCGGCATCGAGAGCTTCTTCACCCGCATGCCCGAATGGCGTGTGACCCAAATCATGGCATAAGGCAAGCGTCTCAGCTAAAACCTCATTTACATACAATTCACGCGAAATTGAGCGGGCAATTTGAGCCACCTCAAGGGAATGGGTGAGCCGGGTACGGTAATAATCGCCAACATGGGCAATAAATACTTGCGTCTTATGAATAAGTCTACGAAAGGCACCAGAATGCAACACGCGGTCACGATCACGGTGAAAAGGTGAACGCGTAGAACTTTCAGGCTCGTCATAGAGACGCCCCCGCGTTTCATCGGGTTGTGAGGCAAAATTTGCTAGCTGATACATCTTCTTCAGACCTAAATATTATTTTGTTTTCATAATCTAGTTCGTAAAAAGAGTCACTCAGAAGTGTCACTCTGTGATGACACCTTGAAAAACTTTGTAAATCTGCCTATCTAAGTCATATGGAAAATTTCTCTGTTACAGAAAACGCTGCCGGCCAAATCAAAAAGATTTTGGAACAAGAAGCTCCCGGCTCAATGCTAAGGATTTCCGTTCAAGGCGGAGGATGCTCCGGCTTTTCTTATTCATTTTCAATTGATGATACAGCAACTGTTGATGATAAACAGTTCACACGAAACGATATCGTTGTTTTGGTCGATGAGCTATCCCTCCAATATATGGATGGGGCTGAAATCGATTGGGTCGATGATTTGATTGGCGCTAGCTTTAAAATCAATAATCCCGTTGCCACATCGTCGTGTGGCTGCGGCACTTCTTTCTCAGTTTAAAACATGCTGATTGCCAGCTGGAACGTCAATTCGGTTAAAGCAAGGTTGCAAAACCTGCTTACTTGGCTTGAAGAAGCCAAACCGGATATTGTCGGACTACAAGAACTTAAATGTATAGATGACGCATTTCCCAGAGCTGAAATTGAAGCCCTTGGATATAATGTCGAAACTTTCGGTCAGAAAACTTATAACGGCGTTGCGCTTTTATCGCGCTATCGACTCGAAGATGTAACGCGAGGCATTCCCGGTTTTGAAGATGAACAAAGCCGTTATATTGAAGCTGTTGTTTCGACATCATCCGGTGCATTAAGAGTTGCTTCGCTTTACCTCCCCAATGGCAATCCAGTCGACTCCCCCAAATACCCATACAAATTAGCGTGGATGTCAGCCTTTGAAAAACATGCTGCATCTTTAATGCAAAATGAAGAGGCTTTCGTGTTGGCAGGTGACTACAATGCTATTCCAACGCCTCAAGATGTTCATGCACCAGACGCTTGGGAGGGCGACGCCCTCTATCGCCCCGAAACACGCGAGGCGTTCCGACGTCTCGTTAATCTCGGCCTTACTGAAGCCGTTGGTACACTCGCAACTCCTGGCCCTGATACATACACATTCTGGGATTATCAAGGCGGCGCGTGGCCGAAAAATAAGGGTATTCGTATCGACCACCACTTATTATCTCCTCTTGCGGCAGATAAGCTTATAAATGTGCGCATCGATAAACACACGCGTGATTGGGAAAAACCAAGTGATCACGTACCCGTTTTAATTGAATTGGATATGGCATGAATAAAAAAAACATATTATCTACCTGCGTTACAATCGCCGCCCTAACTGGTTGCGCTTCCTTCCCAAGTGATATCGAACCTTATCCGCATTCAGCTGCTCAATATGAAACAGCTGGTTGCACACAAATAGAAACTGATCATAGTCGATTGATAAAGCGGCTTGAAAAAGTTTCAGGTGATATGAAAAAAACAGCCCGGAATGATGTATGGCAGGTTGGCGCCGGCATTGTGTTTTGGCCATTTTTGTTTTTTCTAGGTGATGAGGATGATTTTAAAAAACGAGAGCTTGCAGATTTAGCTGGCAGAATAAATGCACTTGAAGAGGCTGCAAATTTAAAAAATTGCGATTTGACAGCTCTCGCAGATTAGTTATTTAAAATTCGATATTAACGGCGTGGTTCCACCAAGCTTCATCAGAAAAACTTCTTAAATCAAGCTCATGTGTCCAAACTGATCGATGCTGTTGCGCAATATGAAAATATGTATCAGCTATATATTCCGGCAACATGAGACCATCCTCACTGCCCTTCTCTTGCCTTAGCTTTTCAAACGCTTCATCCCCTAACATTTTGCCAAGAGTATCCGGGGCGTCAACGGCCCCATCAATAACAATATGCGCTACATGAATATTTTGCATTGCGAATTCGGCATTAAGGGATTGGCAGAGCATCCGCCGTCCGCCCATTGCGGCTGCATGTGAATGTTGACCAGCATTGCCACGCTGCGCTGCTGTTGAGGAAGTAACCAATAAGGTTCCCTTTCCTCGCTGTGCCATAAGCGGCAGAACTGAATAAGCCAGCCTGAACAAAGAAAAACATGACAACCGCCAACCAAGCTCAAAAGTCTTAAGCGGTGTTTCAGATAATCTCCGATTGCCAATTTGCGCGCCAATATTGTGAATAACAACCTCAATTGAACCGGTGTTTTTCTCTATATCAGAAACAAGATTCTCAATTGCATTTTCATCGACAATATTTATAAGCCGACCTTCAGCGCTCCCGCCGTCTTGTTCGATTTCCTTGATAAGGTTTTCAAGTCCAAGCGCATTACTTCGACGGCACAAAACAACGTGATACCCCTCGCGAGCAAACCGTATACCAACATGCCCGCCTATTCCCGCTCCAGCACCAATAATCAAACAAACAGGTTTCATCAAAACACCTATCGGTTTCGCGAAGCCACCCGCAAAACCGTCACACCACAAATAGCCGATAAAGCCGATCCAAACAAAACACCTAAGCGAACAGCATTTTGATGTGCAATATCATCATAAGCCAACGTGCCAATAAACAGGCTCATTGTAAATCCAACACCCATAATGAGAGATAAACCATAAAATTGTAGCCAGCCCACCCCTTCAGGCAATTTACAAAGTTTAAGTGCAACCCCAAGAGCCGTCAGGCCGAAAACGCCTATTTGATTGCCAAAGAACAACCCGGCCGCAATCCCCAATGTAAGTGGTTGGAGAAAAACATCCAAAGAAATGCCCGCAAAAGACACGCCAGCATTGGCGAAAGCAAAACATGGCAAAATAGCATAAGCAACCCAAGGGTGAAGGTTATGTTCAAGTGTTCGAAGAGGAGAAACACCAGTTGATCCTCTCGGTCTTAAAGGGATGAAAAAAGCCAAAATCACACCAGCAAGAGTACTGTGAACCCCTGATTTCAACACGCAGGCCCAAAGAACAATTCCGACCAGCATATAAGGGGTAAGGCTCACCACTCGAAACCGGTTTAAAGTAAATAGAATAACCACACATATGCTAGCGATTCCCAATGAGGTAACGGACAAATTATCCGTGTAAAAAAGCGCAATGATAACTATAGCAACCAAATCATCAATAATCGCTATCGCCATAAGAGCGATTTTGAGGCTCTCAGGTATACGATTGCCCATGAGAGAAATAATACCCAGAGCAAAGGCAATGTCGGTTGCAACAGGTATCGCCCAACCCTGCATGGCATCCGCATCAGTCCAACTGATAAAGCTAAAAATAACTGCTGGTAAAATGACCCCACCTAAAGCAGCAATGACCGGCAGACTAATCTGTTCACGTGTAGTTAATTGGCCTTCAAATATTTCGCGCTTAATTTCCAACCCAATGAGCAGAAAAAAGAGCGCCATTAACCCGTCATTAATCCATAAAAGCATTGGCTTGCGAATGATAAACTCGCCAATCTGAACCATGACCGGAACGGTAAGGAGTTTGTCATACAGAACATGAAGCGGAGAGTTTTCAACAATTAACGCAAGTGCAGCTGCGGCAAACAGAAGTAAGCCACCGATTGTCTCAAACCGGAGAAATTCTCTTATCATTGCCCGAGGCATTTTTTATCCTTTTTAGTATTTTTAAACATCTGCGAATTGGCGTTTTTCTTTGGCACCACCGGGATGTGTAACCGCGCCTTTGTATGCAGGCCCAACACCTTGAGCATATTTCCATAAAGTACCTGAAGTGAAATCGGTTTCTTTGCCCTGCCAATTTTTGCGTCTCTCAGCAAGCTCACTGTCGTCAACAAGTAAATCCAGTGTTCCGTTTTCAGCATCAATTCGAATGATATCACCATCTTGAATCAACGCAATCGGCCCACCTTCTGCAGCTTCGGGGCCAACATGACCGATACAGAAGCCCCTTGTCGCGCCAGAGAACCTACCATCTGTTATGAGCGCAACTTTATCGCCATTGCCCTGACCATAAATAGCCGCCGTGGTCGATAGCATCTCACGCATACCGGGCCCGCCTTTTGGACCTTCATAGCGAATAATAATTACATCTCCAGCTTTATAGTCACCAGCTTCAACAGCTTTAAAAGCGTCTTCCTCGCAATCAAAACAACGTGCAGCACCTTCAAAATGAAGCGTCTCCATACCAGCAACTTTCACAATTGCACCTTCAGGCGCGAGAGAACCGGTCAATCCAACCACACCACCAGTTGGCGAAAGAGGGTTTGTCACTGGATAAATAACTTTTTGGTTTGGGTTAAATGAGATTTCTTCAAGATTATCACCGAGCGATTTACCGGTAACGGTTTTACAATCGCCATGTAAGTAACCACCCTCAAGCAAAGTTTTCAGAAGCATCGGTACACCGCCAGCTTCGTACATATCCTTAGCAACATACTGACCGCCCGGCTTCAGATCGGCAATGTAGGGTGTTTTCTTAAAAATCTCAGCGACTTCAAGTAGGTCAAAATCAATCCCCGCTTCATGGGCCATAGCAGGCAAATGAAGGCCAGCATTCGTGGATCCACCTGTTGCAGCTACAACCGTCGCCGCATTTTCAAGCGCTTTACGCGTCACAATATCGCGTGGACGAAGATTATGCTCAATCAACGACATTACCGCCCTACCCGATGCTTCGGCATAAGCATCTCGGCTTTCATAAGGCGCAGGCGCCCCAGCAGAATTCGGTAGAGCAAGCCCAATGGCTTCAGAAACACAAGCCATAGTATTAGCGGTAAATTGCCCACCACATGCGCCAGCACTTGGACAAGCAACACACTCCAATGCATGTAATTCTTCATCTGGCATATTTCCGGCGGCGTGCTGACCAACCGCTTCAAAAACATCAAGGACAGTCACATCCTTGCCTTTAAACTCACCCGGCATGATTGATCCGCCATACATAAACACACTCGGAACATTCAGACGTAACATTGCCATCATTAAACCCGGTAATGATTTGTCACAGCCAGCCAAACCAACCATGGCATCATAACAATGACCACGCATAGTTAGCTCAACACTGTCAGCAATCACTTCACGCGATACGAGGGATGACTTCATCCCCTCATGGCCCATAGCAATGCCGTCTGTAACACTAATCGTACAGAATTCACGCGGCGTACCGTCAGCAGCTTTCACACCTGCTTTGGCCGCTTGGGCTTGTCGCATCAGGGCAATATTACAAGGGGCAGCTTCATTCCAACACGACACGACACCTACAAAAGGTTGTGCAATCTCTTCCTCAGTCATGCCCATTGCATAATAATATGATCTATGTGGCGCCCGCTCGGGCCCAACAGATACATGGCGGCTTGGAAGTTTAGATTTATCGAATTTTGACATGTGATGCTCCGTTTCAGCTCAACCGATCTAAGGCGGTTTCGAGCTTTTCTAGCTTGCTTTGTTCATCTTGCAAACGGGATTTATTTTCTTCAATAACCGCGTCTGGGGCTTTTTCAAGAAAACCCTTATTGCTGAGCTTACCTGAGATTTTTGTAATTTCTTTTTCCACTTTGGAAATCTCTTTTTTTAATCTATCGGCTTCTGCGGCAATATCAATCACCTCATTGAGGTGTATGGCAAACACAGCTTCGTCAACGATAGATTGTATTGCACCCTCTGGAAAATCATTCTGCACCGAAATTGTATCCAGTCGCGCGAGTCTTTTTAAAACATCATCATGTCTAGCAAGGCGTTCTTGCGTGAGTTCATTACTGGCAGAAACGATAAGTGGGATTTTTGAACCAGCAGGCACATTCATTTCTGAGCGTACTGAACGAATGCTGGTGATAGCTCTGATGACCCAGTTAATTTCCGCATCAGCCTTTTTGCTCAAGACGTCATCAGGAATTTGAGGCCACGTTTCAAGCA
This sequence comes from uncultured Alphaproteobacteria bacterium, assembly GCA_938091085.1. GTDB lineage: Bacteria > Pseudomonadota > Alphaproteobacteria > RS24 > RS24 > Micropelagius. The sequence goes on along the minus strand of CALKOC010000024.1, from coordinate 7,585 downwards.
TCAAGAATTTCGCTGTCGCATCAGCTGGCTTTATTTCCTGCCACAATTCTTCCGTCACATAAGGCATGAATGGGTGCAGTAACTTAAGAGCATTTTGCAATCCCCATTGAGCCGCAGCTTGAACTTCTAACTTTGCCGCTTCATCATCACCCTGCAAAATCGGCTTGGCAAGTTCGATGAACCAATCACAAAACCCGTCCCAAATAAATTGATAAACAGCATTTGAAGCATCATTAAACCGATAAGCTTCAAGCGAGGCGGTAATAGCTTCTGACGCGCGATACGTCTCGCCAACGAGCCATTGCGTTAAAGGTAACTTTGCCTCGGCAGGGTTAAACGTACTGACAGTAAAGCATTCATTCATTTCACAAAAACGGGTTGCGTTTCTCAATTTCGTGGCAAAATTTCTATACCCCTCAACCCGACTTTCGGAGAGCTTAATATCCCGTCCCATCGCCGCCATTGCTGACAAGGTAAATCTCAAAGCATCTGCTGTGTATTTATCTGCAAGCTCAAGCGGGTCAATCACATTGCCCTTTGATTTCGACATTTTCGCGCCCTTCTCGTCTCTGACAAGTGCGTGAATATAAACTGTATGGAAAGGAACCTCTTGCTTGAAATGAAGCCCCATCATCATCATGCGGGCAACCCAGAAAAAAATGATATCAAAACCCGTGACCAGAACATCGGTTTTGTAATGTTTTTGAAGCTCAGGAGTATCGTCAGGCCAACCTAATGTTGAGAACGGCCAAAGTGCAGAGGAAAACCAAGTATCCAGAACATCTTCATCCCGTGTCAATTCTGTATCCTGCCCATAATGCGCTTTTGCGGCTTGGTGCGCATCTTGCTCGCTTTCAGCAACAAATATCTCACCATCTGGGCCATACCATGCTGGGATTTGATGCCCCCACCAAAGTTGGCGTGAAATACACCAAGGTTGGATATTCTCCATCCAATCAAAATATGTTTTTTCCCAATTTGCAGGGACAAACTTTGTCTGACCCGACTTAACAGCTTCAATAGCCGGTTTAGCGAGCGTTGCAGCATCTACATACCACTGGTCTGTTAACCATGGCTCAATGACAACATCTGAGCGGTCGCCAAACGGCACCATATGCGTGTTGTCTTCAATTTTATCAAGCAAGCCAAGGGCAGTGATTTCATCAATTACACGCTTGCGAGCATCAAACCGATCAAGCCCTTGCCAGCTATCGCGATTTTTCATGTCCGAAAAATCTTCTTCATTCAATTCAATTGAGGCTGTTTTATCGAGAATATTAATTGAGCTTAGGTTACATCTACGCCCAACTTCAAAATCATTAAAGTCATGAGCCGGGGTGATTTTAACTGCCCCTGAGCCTTGCTCTGGATCAGCATAGCTATCCGCAACAATAGGAATTTTCCGCCCCACAATCGGGAGTATTACATTTTTACCTATTAGGTCAGCATACCGCTCATCGTCGGGGTGAACGGCAACACCCGTATCGCCTAGCATGGTTTCTGGGCGGGTGGTTGCAACCGTTATATGACCTGACCCATCCTCTAGCGGATAATTAAAATGCCAGAGATGAGAGTTAACCTCTTTTTGAACTACCTCCAGATCGGAAATAGCCGTCAATAGTTTCGGATCCCAATTCACAAGACGCTTGTCTTTATAAATTAGCCCTTGCTGGCGCAAGGTAACAAATACTTTGAGAACTGCTTTAGATAGCCCCTCATCCATCGTGAAACGCTCTCGACTCCAATCACATGAAGCACCTAGGCGACGAAGTTGTTGGGTAATCGTTGAGCCGCTTTCTTCTTTCCACTGCCAAACGCGTTCAAGAAAAGCTTCCCGCCCCATATCCCGACGAGAGGGTTCACCTGCCTCAGCAAGCTGTCGTTCCACCACCATTTGAGTTGCGATGCCTGCATGGTCTGTTCCGGGTTGCCATAGAACATTTCGCCCTCGCATCCGCTCAAAACGACAAAGAATATCCTGCAATGTATTATTGAGAGCATGCCCCATATGCAGGTTGCCGGTTACATTAGGCGGCGGAATAACAATCGTATAAGGATCACCATCCACACGGCCTGCATCAAAGCAACCCTGCTCTTCCCATTCAGTGTATAACCGCTTTTCCATATCAGCGGATGAAGTATCAGACATTTACCGGACTCATTATCGGTCAAAGATTAATCGTATTCCCGTGGGTACTACAATCTTTTATGGTCTTCAATGGCTTATACAGCTTAAGATGAGTTTTTCATTCTCTTTGACCAAACATGTGCAACCGCATCATGAAGAGCATCACGCTGTATCATTTCGGTAGCGATTGGTTCTAAGTTTTTATCCATCCAATCTTGCAGCAAATCAGGTAATGCATCACGGATCAAAACTTCAAGAACAGACATTTGCGAATTATCAGTTTCTTCATCTTGAAGAATTTGCTCAACGGCCCAGGCTTCATTGTGCACAGAGATATTGTCCTCAACGGCTTGCATTACCTCGCTTGCCTCGTTCATATCCTGATGCGCGCTTTTATAACGCTTATTCTTATCTCCAACCAGTATTTCAACGGCTCTGACAATGTCTTCGAACTGTTTATCATCTCCGGGAATTGCGGGTGCGGGTATAGATACGTTTATTTTTGTATCTGCCGAGATAAAATCTGCGAGCTTCTGTGCTTCGTCTTCAGAGTTTTTCATTTCATCGTCCATTGTTCGTTTGAGAAATACGACATTGAACGCAACATAATTTTATTAAAGCTTAATCAAATTAATAGGCAAGGCAAATTAAATTGATTACTCAGCAATTGATGTGGGAATAAGCTCAAGGTTATCCCCCGTTAACCTACCAATCGCAGAAAGTAGTCTATATGCCGAAAGTATTTGGTCCCGCTCGGCTTGAACCTGCGCTACACGGGCATCAAGCAACTCTTGCTCCGCATTCAATACATCCAAAGTTGTACGCGTACCCAGCTCTCGTTCCTGCTGGACACCCTCCAGGGCGATTTTAGAAGCTAATATTTGACCATTCGATGCCACAACCCGTCCGCCAGCGGCATTAAAATCAAACCAAGCAATCGTTACCAGTTTCTGAACCTGATTGGATGCCGCATGAACATTGTATTTTGAATTATTGGAAATATGCCGTGACGCATTGATTGCCGCAATTGAACGACCACCTGTAAAAACAGGCATTCTAACCTCAACACCGAAGTTCGTGACCTCTTCTTGTAGGCCAAGTTTCATACGCGACGGGTCATCCATCACTGAATAATTTCCAAATAAACGGACTTGCGGCAGACTGGCCGCTACTGTGCTGTAGGTGGCGTATTTTGCACCGCGCGCGATTTCTTGCGCCGAACGCAAAATCGGACTGTTTGACCGTGCAATGATTAAAGCTTGGTCAAGCAGTTCGGGTAATTCAGGAAGGCTTTCAGGAGGTATCAACCTACCCGGTGGCTGTCCGATGACTTCCTGATAAGTTGCTCTCGAAGCAGATAACGAAGCGTTTTGTAAAAGTAGATTTGATTGTGCAAGCTTTAGACGTGACTCGGATTGCGCTACATCAGTCCGTGTCACAATGCCTACTTCGAATTGATCTTTTACGGCTTGGAATTGCCTTTCCAAAACTTCGACATTTTTTTGGCGGAGATTCGTTAAGGCCTGATCACGCAACACATCAAGAAAAGCCTGAGCAGCATTTAATAAAACAGTCTGTTCGGTATTTTGGAGACTGATTTTCTGGGCAGCGATGTCAGCTCGAGCTTTACGAAAATCATTAAAATTCTTGCCACTGGTAAAAACATCTAGGCTGGCATTCACACCCCAACCTTCAGTGTCATGCTCCTCCAAAAATGGAGGCACTTCATCATCAACAGCGGCACCGTTGCAAATACCGTTTAAATCAACCAGACAATTGGTTTTCATGTCATTGGTTGAACTTCGCGCATAGGCTTCAACTTGAGGCAAGCTAGCGCTAAGAGCTACGAATTGAGATTGCCTTAAAGCCTTATACTCGGAATTTGCTGCCAATAATTGTGGATTATTGCCTAGAGCAAGCGACATGGCTTCCTCGAAAGACTGGGCGAACCCATCTCCAACCGCGATAAAAGTCAGAACAAATATTGTAAGAAGTCGTTTCATAAATGACATATGTATATCTTTTTGAGTTCTTTACGAATGTTCAAAAAGAAAACTGCTCTTCTTTCTCAAAACCTAGCATTTTTGGTGCAGTTACATCTAACGCAGCATTGACAGAAAAACTGTCCCCATGACGTGAAATAATTATGCCGCGACTAGCATTATCATAATTAGATACACAGACAAGACGACCATTCTCGTCAAGTTGCTCAAGTAAGCTATGGGGAACCTCATCAACCATACCGCCAATGAAAATTACGTTAAACGGGCCTTGTTTGGGCTGACCTTCAGCGTGATTACCCTCAACAACGACTGCATTATCGATATTTTGATTTTGTAAAACTGTATTAGCGCTTTCAACGAATGCAGGGTCACTCTCAAGCGCGACAACTGTCACCGCAAGCGCGGCCAATACAGCCGTTGAATAACCAAGGCCACACCCGATATCTAAAACCAAATCATCCGGTTGAATGTTTGCAAGTTCAACGAGCATCGACAACACAAGCGGATTTAAAACTTCCCGTCCACCTGTTAAGGGAATATTTTTGTCCATATAAGCGAGGTTTTTATATTTTTCTGGAACATAAGCTTCCCGGGGGATGCTTTTAAGAACTCGGCAAAGTTTGTTGTCACGCACACCACCGGGTAAAACCTGACACTCCACCATTGCTTCTCTGGCGACTTCAAAATCTATAACCTGTTCGATCATTTTAACCTCTAGATGGGATTCTTTGCTTATACGATTGTGTTCAATGGAAAACAAGAAATTAGCATTGAAAAGAATGAAAAGATTGTGTTGTTTTTCCGGCTTTGATATAGCAAACACATCTTTGTGTAATGGCCACGTGGCGGAGTGGTTACGCAGCGGCCTGCAAAGCCGTGTACCCCGGTTCGAGTCCGGGCGTGGCCTCCAAAGAAAAAAATATAAATTTAGCTTGGCGCAGGTGCCATGCTTTGATATATCGACCTATCCGGTAGGCTGATCCGCCTTAGCTCAGTTGGTAGAGCAAATGACTGTTAATCATTGGGTCGCTGGTTCGAGCCCAGCAGGCGGAGCCACCGGATTTTTTTCCATTACATTTTGAACATGACCATTCTCATCCAATCAGTCTCCTTAAGCGTATGTTTTATAAACATATGGAGACTTTAATATGTCCAATTCCATCATTTACTGGTTTCGCCAAGACCTTCGCCTAGAGGATAATCCGGCCCTTTTACACGTTGCTCAATCAGGTAAAAGCGTTATTCCCATTTTCATATTTGATCCGGATGAAAGACCTATTGGTATGGCGGCGTCATGGTGGCGGGAACAAAGTCTTACCAAACTTGATGCTTCCCTTAAAAAAATTGGTGCCGGTTTGAGTTTCTATGAAGGTCGTCCGCTTGAGATTTTAGAAAAACTAACCGGTTTTTATAATGCCGATGAGATTGTTTGGAATCGTCAATATGATGGCTATAGCGTCTCACGAGACAAAGAAATTAAGCAGAACCTCAGCGATAAAGGCATTCAATGCTCTAGTTTCAATGCTTCTTTATTGTTTGAGCCGTGGTTAATTAAAAACAAATCTGGGTCATTTTTTAAAGTCTTCACACCTTTCTGGCGAAAATGCATGGCTGAAAATACACCTGACGCCCCTTTTCCTCGGCCAACCGAGCTAAGAGGACACCCAGACAAGGACCCCTTTCAAATTCGATTGCCCGAAGCGCTTTTAAGCGATGATGCCAATTTAATCAGAGATGAGTGGACACCAGGAGAAGCCGGCGCATATCAACAATTCGAAAAATTTATCGATGAGGGGCTGACAATTTATGCAGAATTTCGTGATTTCCCCGATCAACCTGCGACGTCTCGATTATCGCCCTATCTGCGTTGGGGAGAAATTGGACCTCGCCAGATTTGGGCAAAAATTCAATTCATAAAGTCTCATGAAAGATTTTCAGAAAAGACTATTAGCAAATTTTTAGCTGAAATCGGTTGGCGTGAATTTTCATATAATCTGATTTTCCATGTGCCTGAAATGGTCACTCAAAATCTACAACCCTCTTTTAATGACTTTCCGTGGGAAAAAAATGAAAAGGCTTTGCAACAATGGAAAGATGGTAACACCGGATATCCGTTTGTTGATGCGGGGATGCGGGAGTTAAACCGAACTGGATTTATGCATAATCGCGTACGCATGATTACAGCTAGTTTTTTGATTAAGCATTTGATGATTGATTGGCGTTCCGGAGAAAAATATTTTTGGGATCGCCTTTTAGATGCCTGCCCTGCCAATAATATTACTGGGTGGCAATGGGTAGCCGGAAGCGGCGCGGATGCAGCCCCCTTCTTCAGGATTTTCAATCCAATTATTCAGGGTGAAAAATTTGACCCCCAGGGGGCTTATACAAAACGTTTTATCCCTGAACTGGCTCATTTAGAAAAGAAAAATTTATTTTCCCCATGGAAGGCAAAATCAGATAATGTCAGTTTGGATTTTCAGGAAGGGGAATACCCCGACCCGATAGTCGAACACGAATATGCTCGAAATCGCGCCTTAGAGGCCTTTCATCAAATTCGGCGTTAGGTATAATTTTTTGCTTGTAAACCGACCATAGACAAAATTCGGTTCTATAAATTTGATTGAAAGAGGGGCGCAGTGAAAATCGCAGTGATAGGTGCTGGCATATCAGGTAATTATGCCGCTTATAAACTTTCCAAAAAACATGAAGTAACTGTATTTGAAAAACGTGAGCGTTTAGGTGGGCATAGCGCAACAATTGATGTTGATTATGACGGACAACAAATAGCCGTAGATACTGGATTTATTGTCTATAATGAATTGAATTACCCTGGTCTTACAGACCTTTTCGCTGAACTTGGCGTTGAAACGAACCAAAGTAATATGAGTTTTGCCTTCAGCTCCTCTTTTGACAGAAACAGCGGCGGTCTTGAGTGGTCCGGCGATTCAATGAACACCATTTTTGCTCAGCGAATGAATTTACTGCGTCCCTCTTTTTGGGTGATGTTAAAGGAAATTCTGCGGTTTAATAAAATTGCTAACAATATCGATATTTGTGAGAGCGCAAATGAAAGGCTCGGGAACTGGCTAAAGCGTCACAAGTTTTCTGAAAATTTCAAAAATAACTATCTCATCCCAATGGGCGCAGCTATCTGGTCGACACCAAGCAAAGCCATGAATGATTTTCCGGCAAAAGGCTTTTTGAATTTTTTCATTAATCATAAGCTAACCCATCAAGACCGCCCTGAGTGGCGAACTGTAGCTGGCGGCAGTAGAGAATATGTTAAAAAGTTGGTTGCTGCGACTCCTGCTGATTTCAGAGTTAATGCCGAAGTAACCAAAGTAACCCGCCAAGACTCGAAAGTGCAGATTTATACAAATCATGAGGACCAGTTTGAAACATTTGATGCCGTCGTTCTTGCAGCTCACACCAACCAAACGCTTTCTCTTTTAAA
>CALKOC010000023.1 GCA_938091085.1 uncultured Alphaproteobacteria bacterium | reverse complement strand
GTGGTTATTAGTGGTGACACGAAATTTGATGACAATCTTTTAGCGGCATCTCAAAACATAGATTTGTTGATACATGAGGCGCTAGACCCTGAAATGGTTTTACAAATGGCTGATGTATTGGAAGCAAAAGAGCAAAATCATCTGGCAAAAGTTTTTAGGGATGTACCCGATTACCATACAACACCTGAGGAGACAGCCCGTATTGCCGCCAAAGCAAATGTTGGGGAGTTGTTGATGAACCATATTGTTCCACCACTCCCAATTGATCTGCTGGAAACACTTTTTCTAGGTCAGGCAAAAGAAATATATGACGGGAAAATCACGATTGCCAAAGATGGTATGGTTTTGTCCCTCCCTGCGGGGACTGATATCATCAGCCACAGTTCAGGTCTTTAGATTAATTATATATGACTACCATCATGGGCACTTTGGTCGGCAGCCGCTAAAGCTTTCGGGTTAACGTAGGTTTTCGGGTCGAGTTGCGACACAGCTTCAAAATGATGAAGGAAAACCTGTCCATTTAAATGCTCGAGAAATTTAGCTTTCAACAAGCGGTCTTCCACCGGGCCTTTCAACTCTGAGAAGTGCAAACCGATAGAATTTGATAAAAGAAATCTATTCAGATTTTCAAGAACCTCAAGTGCAGAGGCGTCTATGAGGCTTATTGAGGTGCAGTTCAAAACCACATGATGGATATCTGGAGACTTTTCCAGCCGTTCTTTAATCATCTTGTCGATTAATTCAGCATTCGCAAAATATAAATTCTCATCAACCCGCAGCGACAGAATTAGCGGGCTGGTAATCACATTATGGCGCAAAATATTTCTGAAATGCTGTGTTTCCGGCACAAGCCCAATCTCTGCAATATGCGGCTGGCTGGTTTGATAAAGATAAAGCGCAATTGAAGCAGTGACGCCAAAACTCACCCCAATCTCGACACCCATAAAAAGCGTGACAATAATTGTGCCGAAAATGGCGAAGAAGTCTGATTTAGAATAACGCCAACTATTTTTGAGAACTGACAAATCAATCAAAGATAAAACTGCGATAATTATGGTTGCAGCCAGAACTGCCTTTGGCAAGAAATACAAATAAGGTGTGAAGACCAGCGTCGCGATACCAATTCCAATTGCCGTGAAACCACCTGCCGCCGGCGTTGCAGCTCCGGCATCAAAATTTACTACTGACCGCGCAAACCCACCTGTAACAGGATATCCACCAGAAACTGATGCGGCGATATTTGCTGCGCCTAACCCGATTAATTCTTGATTACTGTCAATGCGTTCATTTTTACGCGCAGCGAGTATTTGCCCGACTGAAACAGATTCGACAAAACCGATAATGCTAATAAAAAGTGCCGGCAACCACAGCACTTCAACCATATCTAACGATAAGGCTGGTAGCGTGAAAGATGGCAAGCCTTGAGGGATTGCTCCCACAATCGCAACACTATCCCCCAAAGAAAAATATTGTACAGCCGAGATAGACACAAAAACAGCCAATAAAGGACCCGCACGGCTGATATTACCAGCAAGCCCAGAAGACAACCCACACGCCTCCAGTAATGGCTTCAGACCAATTCTGACATAGACCAGAAAGATCAGGGATGCGCCGCCAATGATTACTGCCACGCTATTAATGTCATTTAGCCCACCGGACAATGACACCAAAAGAGAAGGAAGCGTCTGACCAGATGTTGAGATACCTAAAATATGACCAAATTGGCTGGTAGCAATCAACAAGCCGGCGGCAATAATAAAACCCGAAATCACCGGATGACTAAGAAAATTCGCAAAAAAGCCTAATCGAAAAATGCCGAGAAGAAGAAGCATAATGCCGGATAGTAGGGCAAGCATCAGCGCTGCCGACAGATAATCAATGTCACCATTGACTGTGAGCTTACCAATCGCAGAGGCCGTCATAAGCGATATGACGGCGACAGGGCCAACAGCCAGCGTATTGCTTGTGCCGAATATCATATAAGCGATAAGCGGCATCATGGAAGCATAGAGACCTATTTCAGGGGGCAGACCTGCCAGCAAAGCATAGGCCAGAGATTGCGGTATGAGCATAATAGTCACAATCACGGCAGCCGAGATATCCTGATATAAATGCGGCAGACGATAGGTTTTGCCCCAACTTAATATTGGCATGATATTACGCAAATCTATGGCCACCCTTCGCTTCGAAACTTTATTAATTTTTGATGCCTGAAACAGGTACTTTCAAATAAATGCTGCCATTCTTTTCAGCTTCGGGGAAATGACCCGCCCGCATATTTACCTGTATGGATGGCATTATCAGTTTGGGCATATCTAGAACGGCATCCCGCTCTTGCCGCATGGCAACAAATTCGTCTTCGCTAATACCATCGCGGACATGAATATTCATCCGTCGCTGTTCTTGCACTGTTGTTTGCCACATAAAGTCGCGTCCATTGGGGCCATAATCATGACACATAAATAATTGCGTCTCATCCGGTAGTGAGAGAATGCGGTGTATGGATTGATAAAGCGCACGTGCATCCCCGCCAGGGAAATCTGCGCGCGCCGTGCCGCCATCAGGCATAAATAAAGTATCACCTACAAACGCCGCATCACCAATAATGTGCGACATGCATGCCGGTGTGTGACCGGGCGTATCAATGGCTGTGACTTCTAACGACCCAATTTTATAGGTGTCACCCTCTTGGAATAAATAATCAAACTGGCTCCCATCACGCTCAAAATCGGTACCTTCGTTAAAAATTTTTCCAAATACTGACTGAACAGTTTTAATGCCAGCGCCAATACCCAGCTTGCCACCCAGTTGGGATTGAATATAGGGGGCGGCCGATAAGTGATCTGCATGAACATGAGTTTCAATCAGCCAGTCAAGTTCCCACTCTTTATCGGTTATAAAGCTAATGAGGTTATCTGCATGTGCATAGGAGATTTGCCCTGCGGCGTAATCAATATCCATCACACTGTCGATAATGGCACAATGCTGGGTTTCAGAGTCGCGCACAATGTAACTGATTGTGTTTGTCGCCATATCAAAAAAGGCGTGTATTTCGGGATGTGAGATCATATCAAAATTGGCACTTTTCATTTACCCTATTATACATTTTTTTTATGTAATTTATACATGTCATGCAAGGTAAAAAATTAAGACAAAATCAAAACTTAAATTTTAGAAAAAATAAATCTGGCGGAATATAAGCCAACCAACATAGGGATGAAAAACATCAATGCATCGCCTGATAGGTAAGCCAGACTGGCGATAGCAGGTCCCGGACATAAACCTCCTAAGGCCCAACCAATACCAAATAAAGCTGCACCACCCAATAAAGGACGATCAATGACCTTGGATTGGGGCAAAGAAAATCTCTCAGCAAAAAAGGGTTTTGTGCGTTTCTTAAGAACCAACATGGCAAGTATATTGACTATCAGTCCACCGCCCATAACAAACGCCAAGGAGGGATCCCAAGCTCCGGCAAGATCAAGAAAAGCCGAAACCTTCACAGGATTCAACATGCCTGAAATTGACAATCCCAGCCCAAAAATTACACCACTTACCAGACCCACAATAAGCTGCATCACAGTCCAACCAAATGATTAATAACAAAAGTTGTGATGAAACCAGTCGCCATGAAGGTAATTACAGCGGCGAGAGACCGCTTACTAAACCGCGCCAAACCGCAAATACCATGACCAGATGTGCAACCAGAGCCTAAACCTGTCCCAAGACCAACTATTAGACCGGCTATCACTAACCTGCCATCTTGTGCGATATAGTCACTTTGCGGCAAGGCACCGGTCATCAACATATAAACGGCAGGGCCAATTATAACCCCCACAAGAAATGCAACGCGCCAAGATAAACCCTCACCAGCCGCAGGATGAACTACACCCTCCAGCGCTGACGCCGTAATGCCACTGGCGCCTAGCACACGCCCATTAAAGGCATATAAAATAGCTGCTGCCAGACCAATCAAACCACCACCAACCAAAGCCGTTAGGGGGGTAAAATTATCAATATCAATCATCCTTCATGCCCTCACCAGATAAGCCTAAGCCGACATTGGTGGCTTGTCCCCAATCCAAGGCATATCGCTTTCTAACTGGTAAGCAATATCAAGAAGCAATGCTTCTTGACCTGTATTGGCAGCAATTTGAACCCCGATGGGAATTCCAGACCTGCTAAACCCGCCCGGTACCGACATCGCAGGACGTCCGAGCGCGTTATTAATCGGCGTATAAGCAGTGAAGCCAGCCATTCGGTCAAACAGCATTTGCATGATTTCATCCTCTTGAGTCCCTTTTTCGAGACCCTCCTTTAAACCTTCAGTAAAATATCCGAGTGGAGGCGAAGGTATAGGCGACATGGGTGAAATCCAACCATCATAAGAACGATAAAATGTCTCCATTTGGTTTTCCAAATCACCAAGAATTTCCATAATGCGCGCATCTTCTATGATTGGCTTATCGACATAAAACTCTATCATTTTTAATGTCGCAAACTCCAACAGACCACTTTGCGCGGCAGGCACACCTGTTACCCGTTCAGCAACATCAAGAAGTCTTGCTGCGCCTTGCGCCCATAGACCAGCAAAAAGGTCTTGAAATAATGGACTATCATGTGGAGTGCTATTCACCACCTCGACCTCATGCCCCAGACCTTCCAAACGCTGTGCAACTTTTTGCACTGTGCGCCGGGTATCGTAATCAGGTGAAATATTTCCAGCATTCAGAGAGAGTGCAAATTTTCTTTTTTTATTGGTCGGGCCTTCAATATAGCCAACAGGCGGCAATGTCGCCCCCGGCCCATTTTCGGTCAGTGCCAGCATAAAGGCACTATCCCGCACCGTCCGACTAATCGCATGCTTTATAGACAAATTAACCACGCGGTCTGGATAACCCTGATCGCCAAATCGACCCCGTGTCGGTTTTAAACCAAATAAATGGCAGGCTGCTGCAGGAAACCTAATCGACCCACCGCCATCACTTGCTTGTGCAGCAGCAATCATACGAGAAGCCACCGCAGCAGCCGCGCCCCCCGAAGATCCCCCACATGAATAGTCAAGATTCCATGGGTTACGTGTCGCGCCATTTGCAACAGGTTCAGTGGTCGGCATCAAACCAAATTCCGGGGTATTGGTTTTCCCAAGGATAATGACGCCTGAAGACAAAATATTATCCGTATAAGGGGATTGGCGGGATGATGTATGACTTGAAAAAAGACGAGAACCACGCGTGGTTCTCACACCGGTAAGCGGATTTAAATCCTTGAGCATATAAGGCACACCAGCAAGGGGGCCTGAAGGCTTTTGGGCTATTTGACGAACACCATAATCATAAGTTTTAGTAACTAATGCATTGATATGAGGGTCTAGCGCATCGATTCTATCCATCGCCGCTTTATTAATCTCAAACATTGAAACCCGGCCTGATGAAATCTCGGCAGCAGTGTCAATCATATCGAGATTGGCAAGGTCTTTGTGTGTGGCGGCTCGCGCGGTCGGGATTGAGAGGTAGAAACTACCTGCGGCCAAGGCTTTAAAAAAATTTCTTCTTTCCAAAACGAACTCCTGTCGAACTGGTTAATTAATTATTTTGAAAAATTATCGTAAAGAAACGTACACGATAAACTGCGTTTAAGTTTTAATTTCTATCATTTTCAAAATAAAACCTTAAGGCAAGTTTCGCGCATCTTCAACATATCGCAAGACACGCAATAAGTTTTTGCTCCACATCGCCCCGATATCCTGATCAGAAAAACCTGCCTCACGCATAGCCAGGGTAATGTTGGGCAACCCCGTTATATCCTGTAATCCGTCAACACCCCCGCCGCCATCCCAGTCGAGACCGATGCCAATATGAGCAGCACCCATCAGTTCATGTGCATGATAAATATGAGCCATTACATCATCAAAGCTGGCAAAATCTGGCGGGTATTTTGTATCAATATCACGCCGTGCTTTTAAGAATGCTTTCGTGTCAGCCTCGCTCTTAAGCGGGTTTTCATGCAACTGCTTAAAAAGCGCAGATAAAGCAGCCCCTCTTGCCGGATCCGTATCAAGATCTTTGAGATAAGCAGAGAGCGAATTGATATGTATGACTCCCCCCGACGCAGCAAGGTCCAGTAATAATGCGTCACCAACATTGCGCGGGTGCTCATATAAATGCCCTGCCCCTGAATGGGACAGAATGACGGGCGTTGTAGACAAGTCAATGGCTTGCGCCAGAGCCACATCATGCGCATGGGACATATCAACAATCATACCCAGCTCATTGGCACGTTGAATAAGCGCCTCCCCCAAGGGTGACAAACCATTCCATTTAGGTCCGTCCGGATCAGTAGAACTGTCGGCAAACTGGTTATTCGTCATATGCACAAGCCCGACCATGCGCACACCTGCATCATAAAACGCATCAAGCCGGGTTATATCCATACCGAGTGGATAGGCATTTTCAATGCTCTTATAAACAACATGCTTGCCCTGCGCGACAATGGTAACGGCGTCATCTGCTGTCGTCGCGGGCATAAAATCATCAGCATGGTCAGTCATCATTTTATCTATGACACTGTTGCGATGCCAAGCGTGAGCCAGCGCATCCTCATATCCCTGCGGGGTCAAATCGCCCTGCGGGGTATAAATCACCCAAAAACCACCATCCAGACCACCCTCGCGCATACGCGGCAAGTCTATCTGGGCATAATCATGCATAGGGTCATGACGCGCGGAAATATCGAAACCTGGGCGATCCAATACAAGCGGGGTGTCAAGATGCGCATCCAGTACCAAAAAATCCTCGTGTAATATGTGAGGTGATGCCTCTTGTATGTTTTCTTGTGAACAGGCTTGCAAAACAAGAAGGATAGCCAGGGCTGAGAACAAACCCTTTAACGGCAAAATCGAGCAACAAACCTGCCTACTCTTCAAAACACACGAGGCAAAACTTAACATCTTACAATTGTGTGCTTGAAATCTCCGCCTGACAAGTCCCGATGGCTAATTTTAATGATTTCAAAGGAAAACAGTGAAATATGCGGCAAAAGAAACTAAACTGGGTTAGTGTCAAAATGCTGAAGACATGCAGGCAATAAAGAGGAGATAAAAATGAAATTTTTTGTTGATACAGCCGATATCGGAGAAATTAACGAATTAAATACAGCCGGCCTGATTGATGGTGTCACAACCAATCCCTCTTTGATTAAAAAAGCTGGACGGGATTTTAAAGAAATTATCGCTGAAATCTGTCAGGTTACTGATGGTGATGTTAGTGCTGAAGTTATTGCTCTTGATCAGCAAAGCATGATTGAGCAAGGTAAAGTCCTGGCCAAAATCGCCAATAATGTCGTCGTAAAATTACCTCTGACCGGCGACGGCTTAAAAGCCTGCCGTGCATTAACATCAGAGGGTATTAAAACCAATGTCACTCTATGTTTCTCTGCTAATCAAGGTCTGCTGGCTGCAAAAGCAGGCGCAACCTATATCTCGCCTTTTATCGGGCGAATTGACGATATCCATACAGATGGCATGGAACTTATTAATCACCTGCGTGTCATTTATGATAATTACGATTTTGACACGCAAATCCTTGCAGCCTCTATCCGTACCCCGCTTCATGTCAGGGACTCGGCCCTTTACGGTGCTGATGTTGCAACCGTTCCGCCTGCCGTATTATGGGGCCTCCTCAACCACCCGCTCACTGCAAAAGGGCTGGATCAATTTGTCGAAGACGCTAAGGCCGCCGATATAAAAATATAAAAACCGAGTTTATGCTTCCCTCACAGGGCAAGAAGCGATAGAAGCCGGTTAGCTCCAATTATTGAGGTTCTCTTATGACCGCCACTCCGGCGCAAAATCTGCGCAATATTGCCATTATTGCCCATGTTGACCATGGCAAAACCACACTCATAGACGCAATTATGAAACAATCCGGCCTGTTCCGAGATAACCAGGCGGTCGATGAACGCGTCATGGACTCCGGCGATTTGGAAAAAGAACGCGGCATTACCATTCTTGCCAAACCAACCTCTATCACCTGGCAAGACACTCGCATCAATATTATTGATACACCCGGTCACGCCGATTTTGGTGGTGAGGTTGAGCGGGTTCTGGATATGGCAGATGGCGTGATATTGCTCACCGATGCCGCAGAGGGACCGATGCCGCAAACCAAATTCGTTCTCGGTAAAGCGCTCGCGCAAGGCCTCCGCCCTATCGTCGTCATCAATAAGGTTGATCGACCTGACGGACGCCCTGATGAGGTTGTCGATGAAGTATTTGATTTATTCGTCTCGCTGGATGCCAGCCCCGAGCAACTAGATTTCCCCATTCTCTATGCCTCAGGTCGTGATGGCTGGTGCGCCACTGAACTGGATGATGCGCGAGATAATCTACATCCGCTCCTGGATGTTATCCTCGCCCATGTGCCGCCACCCTTGGTTGAACCTGATAAGCCTTTTGCCATGCTTGCAACATTGCTCGACAGCGACCCCTATATTGGTCGTTGCCTGACAGGGCGGGTCTTGCAAGGCAAAGCAACACTCAATGCTGCGGTGAAGGCCATAAACCTTAATGGCGACCAAATTGAAACAGGCCGCCTGACAAAATTATTGCGCTTTGAAGGCACCAAGCGTGTACCCGTTGATGAGGTCCAAGCCGGCGATTTGATATGTATCGCCGGATTAACAAAAGCTTCTGTGGCTGACACAATCGGTGATCCGAGCATCACCGATGCGCTCGCCTCGACCCCGATTGACCCGCCCACAATGTCTGTCACAATCACGGTAAATGACAGCCCCTTTGCAGGGCAGGATGGCAAGAAGGTGACCTCCACGGTTATCCGTGAAAGGTTGCTTGCTGAAGTTGAAACCAATGTTGCTATCACATTTGCCGAAAGCGACAATAAGGATGCGTTTGAAATTGGTGGGCGCGGCGAATTGCAATTGGGCGTTCTCATTGAGACCATGCGCCGCGAGGGGTTCGAGATGATGGTTTCGCGCCCGAAAGTGCTTATCCGCAATGTGGATGGGCAGAAAATGGAGCCGATTGAAGAGGTCACCATTGACGTGGATGAGGAATATTCATCCACCGTGGTCGACAGCATGAACCGCCGCAAAGCCAAAATGGTTGATATGCGCGCGGCTGGAGCGGGCAAGACGCGGATG
>CALKOC010000022.1 GCA_938091085.1 uncultured Alphaproteobacteria bacterium | reverse complement strand
TCTACTAAAAGGTTTATGACTTGCCTATCTACAAATGAGAATGTGTAAGTTAGGGTAAATAGAACTAGGAGTGACCAAGCGTAGAATCCCTTTGAGGGTTGTTCTGTGATATCAGATGTCATTACAAGTGCTTTCATCTACATAAAAATGAAGTCAAAGCTCTGACAAAAACTTCTAATTTACAAGCCTCATTTTTAGGATAGCTCAATTATTTTTAATTTTTTCTGTCGGCACTTGTTTATTGTTTGCTCTTGATAGGAACCAATGGGGTTAATAGGCTGTCATTATGATTACGTTTAAAGAGTTAAAATATGTAACGCTTGTCAATAAGTATAAAAACTTTAGTCAAGCAGCTAAGCATGCCGGGGTCTCACAACCTGCGTTGAGCATGGCGATTTCTAAATTAGAAGAGAAACTCGACACTATCCTTTTCTATCGCGATACAAATGGCATGGTGCGCTCAAATATTTTCAGTGAGTTTCTATCTGAGGAGGGAGCGCATATTATCAAAGATGTTGATGATGTGCTTCTGCGCCTAAAAAGTATTACGGAAAAACGCGTCGGTAATGTTGTATTCGGTGTTGGCAATATTGTGGCTGACAGTCTGTTGCCTGAGGCGCTGGCAAATTTTTGTCATCAAAATGTGGGAATCTATCCCAACTTTATTAATGGTTATTGGTATGAGTTGCGTGAAAAATTATTGCGTCAGGAAATTAATTTTTTCATCACGGCTAATCATTTGGAAGCAATAGATGAAAAAATATCTCAACAGGACTTTATGAGTCTCAAGGTAAATTTTTATGCTCGCTCTGACCATCCGCTGGCACATCTAGAAGACGTGAAATGTGAAGATTTAATCGAATACCCTGTCATCACCTATCACACAGTGAGTTCAAAAAATCTCATCTTTGAAAAACTGAAAACACAGCAACAAATTAATAAATTTGAAAAAAACTTTCCCGCAGGGCGCTTGGAGAGCATGAAACTTGCTATGCCTATTACTTTAGCATCGGATTATCTTCTGATGGCGCCAGAGAGGTTTTTTCAGGATGAATTAAAGACTGGTCAAATTAATGTCATTGAGGTTAGTGATTTTGACCTCCTTCTCAAGCTTAAGCTCGTTACCCGATCTAAGGAAATCATGTCACCATTGGAAAGTGAAATGGTCGCCTGCCTTGAAAATGCGCGAGATAATTTCATGCGTGCCTAATTTTTTCATTTTCTCCGTAATAAAAATGAATGATAAAATCATTTATAAGTTAAACTTATAAATGCTTGCATTGCCTATAAGAAATGAATAATGGCATTGCGTTATGCTTTCTTTTGCTGAAATATTTTATTTGTAATGGAGGGTATTATGAAAAATTACTTTAGTTTAATCACTAAGGCTCCCACTCGTGTTGCTTTGTCAGCAGCTTTGGGCGTCTTTATATCTAGCAATTTGATGGCGCAAACCATTGATGAAATAGTGGTTACGTCTCAAAAGCGTGCGACCGGTATTTCTGTTCAAGATGTTGCTACAAGTGTGACGGCTGTCAATGCAGACATGATTGAGGCCACAGACTCAATCGATTTAAGTGATGTGGGCAGATTGGCACCAAATGCTACGCTTCATCCATCGGCAACTTTTGCTTCTACGCCTAACTTTCTTATTCGTGGTATTGGTGTAAGTGGAACTACTCGGTCATTAGACCCTGCTGTTGGTGTGATTGTTGACGGCGTTTATTTAGGTTTCCCGGTAGGGGCAAACTTAGATATGTTTGATCGCGAGACTGTTGAGATCTTACGAGGCCCACAGGGCACTCTTCTCGGCCGTAACGTTACGGGTGGTGCAATAGTCGTTCGCTCTGCACGTCCTACTGGTGAATTCGGTGGTAAAGTAAATTTAGTTCTCGGCGATTATGACCGTGCAGATCTTTCTGCGAGTTTTGAAGCGCCTATCGTTGAAGGCAAGGTTTCTGCAAAAATTGCTTTGATGAGCAGAAGTCGTGATGGTTATTGGGACGATAATAATGGTGGTGCGGTTGTTATTGACCCTGCTGTCACCATTGCAGGTGATTATGATCTTGCAGGGCAAGGTCAATCTGGAACAAAGCCAGATGTTGATCTCACAATTATTAGACCGATGCTATATTTCACTCCCAATGATAACTTAGATATCACTTTGATGGCTGAATTCCTCCGTGATAAGAGTGGCACAGCAAATAGTAGAAATTTTGTTGACCCAACAGCACCAGTTAGAAGATCTCAAACATACGGCTACACACCACCAACTGACCCATATGAGATTAACCATAACTTGATGGGTGGTAATGATCTTGAGACAGACATGTTTGTTGCTGAACTCAACTATCAAACTCAAAATGGAATGCTCACAGCTATCGGCTCATATAGAGAGTTGACATATGCTTCTAGTACTGACTTTGACGGTACGCCATTTACAATTTTCCATTTCCCAGACAACTATGAGGAACAAGAGCAGACCACAATGGAAGTCAGATATGCAGCTAATTTGTCTGATAAATTTAGCTACGTAATTGGCGCCAGCTCTTTTGAGCAGGACTTCTTTGTCGGTGAGAGACGTTTGATTGGCACACTCGATAGATCTGGTGTGACCGAAATTGAACATGAAAGTTGGAGTATTTTCGGTGAGATTGACTACATGATGACCGATCAGCTTAAACTTACATTGGGTGGACGTTGGACAGATGAAACTAAAGATGTCCTATTTAATGCTATTGGTTCATGTATTCTTGATTTCAGTTCTTGCCCTGGAGCCACCGCTAACCCTAATGCCGGCCTCACCTCAAGTGATGTTGGACTTTCGAGAAGTGGTAGTTGGGACGACACAACACCAAAAGTCGCTTTAACATATTTTGTTAATGATGATGTAAATGTTTACGCAAGTTACACGCGTGGTTTCCGTAGCGGTTCGTTTGATGCTCGCGCACGTACAACTGACTCGTTTTTGAATAGCCAACCTGGTCCAGAGACAGTCGATAGTTACGAGCTTGGTTTCAAGTCATTGCTTAATGACCAGAAATTACTTTTGAACGTCGCTGTGTTTAAATCTGAATATCAAGATATTCAGAAATTGGCGTTGGAGTCATGCACAATTAACCTCACAACATGTACATCTGGCAATATTCAGAGGCTAATTAATGCTGCTGAGGCGACTATTGAGGGTATTGAAATCGAAGCTAAAGCATTTGTGAGCGATAGCTTAGTTCTTGAAGGAGCGCTAGGTTACACGGATGCTGGATATGACAGCTTTACCGGTTTTGATGCGGACGGAACTCCTGGCTATGATCCTACAACAGATCCAGCCGCCGCCGCAGCTCTTGATTTCGAGAGAGTGCCAGAGCTTACTTATACTGTTGCAGCAACTTACAATGTGCCAATGAGCAGTGGTGATATTGACTTCCGAGTTTCATATGCATTTACAGATGAATTTACTAATAATGCTACTGGAACTGAATATATCAAAACAGACTCTTATGGTTTGATTGATGCTAGCATTTCATACACGCGTGAGAGTGATGGTCTAAAAGTTACACTGTTTGGTAAAAACATTGGTGATGAAGAATATCATGATTTTGCACTTGATAATGCTCTTACGACACTGACATGGGGGGGAACGCCCTCAACATACGGTGTTAAGGCAGCTTATTCTTTTTAAATTGAAGATTTTGCAATAATTAAGCGGGCCGGATAAAAATTTCGGCCCGCTTTTTTTATTAGATATTCTTAATTTTATTAAGTTGGGGGTAACAAATTGAAAGATTTTTATAAAAAACTTTTATGCTTTGTGATTACACTTCTCCTTTTTCCGCAGAATTTATTTGCAGAAAATGAAAAAAAGCTCCTTTGGGGTGACTTGCATGTTCATAGTAATTTTTCTTTTGATGCTTACTCTTTTGGTAATACGACCCTTGGTCCAGATGTAGCTTATGAGTTTGCTAAGGGGTTACCAGTGCGCGCTCCCAATGGAGAGTTAGCGCAATTAGCTACACCACTTGATTTTCTCTTGGTGGCTGACCACGCAGAATATCTGGGTTTATTTTTAGGCCTTGAGCGTAACGATCCAAATTTGAGAACTTCTGGCTTAGGTCAGAGATGGCTGAATTATTTTAAGTCAGGAACCCAATCACCTATTTCGCGAGAATATGTACAAATGATCGAAAGGCAAAAAAATATTGAGTTATTGCCTGAGGCTTTCAATACCAGCGCTTGGTCTCAATTATTAGAATTTGCCGATAGATATAATGAACCGGGTGTTTTCAGTGCTTTGATAGGGTTTGAGTGGACTTCAATGATTGATGGGGACAATTTGCATCGCGTTGTTGTTTACGGCGATGGTTCTGAGAAGGCAAAAAGAATGCTTCCATATTCAGCATTGAATAGTCCGGACCCTGAGGACTTATGGAGCTTCATGGGTGAGTATGAAAAACTGACAGGTGGTCAAGTTATCGCCATTCCACATAATGGGAATGTGTCTAATGGCGTGATGTTCTCTGATAAACGCGTAGATGGTCGTGATTTTGATGCTTCTTATTCAGCAGCGCGGCAAAGGTGGGAGCCTCTCTATGAGGTATCGCAAGTTAAAGGGGATGCAGAGTCCCACCCATATTTATCGCCAAATGATGAATATGCTGATTTTGAAACATGGGATCAGGGAAATCTTAGGATGGAACCAAAAAGTCTTGAGATGTTAGAAGGCGAGTATGCCCGCCCAGCATTGAAAAATGGTCTCCTCTTATCAGAAAAATATGGAGTTAACCCATTCAAATTTGGATTAGTTGGGGGAACGGATACCCACAATGCTTTAAGTACAGCGGACGATGAAAATTTTTATGGAAAATTCGTCGATTCACTGCCAAGTGCTGAAAGAACTAGCTCCACGCTTGGGGATAGATTATGGGATAATTGGCGCTTATCTGCTTCAGGATATACTGCGGTTTGGGCATCACAAAATACAAGAGAAGCAATTTTTGAGGCGTTAAAAAATAAAGAAGTATATACGAGCACAGGCCCAAGGATACTTCTTAAATTTTATGGGGGCTGGGATTACGAAGAAGAACACATTCTTCAAACCGATTTTTTTAATAAAAAGGCACAGGTGATTGGCGTTCCAATGGGGGGGGATTTAGATGCTCCTTTGAACGACAAAAAACCAAAATTTGTAGTTAAAGTTTCCAAAGATCCAAAATCTCAGAATATAGAAATTGTTCAGATAGTTAAGGGATGGGCTGACAATACTGGGGAAGTTAAAGAAAAAGTTTTCACCATCGGAAAGTCAGAAAATAAATCTGGCTCCAAAAACTTCAATCTAATTTGGACTGATAAGGAGTTTAATGAAAATGAACGTTCATTTTATTATGTAAGAGCCTTAGAAGTGCCGAGCAAAAGATGGACAAGTTTTGATCAAGATAGATTTGGTGTTGATTTGAGTTCGGAGACACCAAAATATATTCGGGAGCGCGTTTATTCTTCGCCTATTTGGTATTCCCCTAATTCGCAATCAAGTGACTAGTTATATTAAAAATATGTGCTGTTGATACTGTGTCTTTCAGCCATTCTTTGAGGCTCAAAATTTATATACAACCCCGCTATAAGCTAAGCTTATAAATGCTTGTATTGCCTATAAGAAATGAATAATAGCGTTGCGCTCCGCGTTCTTTTGCTAAAATATTTTACCTGTAATGGAGGGAATTATGAAGAATTACTTTAGTTTTATCGCTAAGGATCCCGCTCTTGTTGCTTGTTCAGCAGTTTTGAACTTTTTTCTATCTAGCTATTTGATGGCTCAAACCATTGAGGAGGTCATTGTTACCCCACAGACAAAAGCTATCGATATTTCAGTTCAGGATGTTGGTCTGGCTATAATTCCTTTGGACTATAACAAAATTTATAGGGCCGCTTGGTGAGTGGCCCTAGCTAATGCCAAATAACTTTTCAGATAATTAAGGATCAAGAAAGGTATACCGCATGACCGATCGTCTGCATGAAAAGACAGTTATTGTTACCGGTGCTGGGGCAGGCCTTGGTAGATCATCTGCCATTAGATTAAGCGAAGAAGGTGCAAAGGTACTTTGCGTTGATATTAACGCTGATACTGCCCGTGAAACTGCCGAACATATTTCCTCCGCAGGAGGCAAGGCTGCTTTTTGTCAGGCAGATATGAGTAGTGAGACTGAAATTATTAATATGGTGAAAGAGGCTAATGAAACCTTTGGTGGTATTCACGGCTTGTTAGCGAATGCGGGGATTGCTGGAACTGGCGCTGCACATGAAACATCTTTGGAAGATTGGAACAATCTTTTAAATATTTCACTAACTGGCAAGTGGTTGTGTGCCAAACATGTTCTGCCACATATGATGGCACAAAAATCCGGAAATATTATTTTTCAATCTTCTATATGTGCGCTTAATGGATTCCCTAATCTGGTTGCTTACACAGCAGCGAAGGGAGCTGTTGCCGCGATAACGAGGCAAATGGCAACTGATTATGCAAACTTTAATATAAGGGTTAATGCTATCGCGCCGGGCACGATTGAAACAGAACTTGTCCGAGAAACATATAAACAAAGACTAGATACCGCACATAGTGATATTTCAGTTGAAGAGAGCCTCGCTCAAACAGCCAGCCGCTATCCGTTAGGACGTCTTGGACAGGAAATTGATATTTCTAATATGGCGGTTTTTCTTTTCTCTGAAGAGTCCAGCTGGATGACAGGCGCAGTCATTCCGGTAGATGGTGGATACACGGCGAAATAATGGTCAGTCTTGATGAAAGATAAAAATCCGCCAAAGATTGATTTGTTCAGCGAAGAGGTGTCTGCATGCCCTTTCTCTGCTTACAAAGAAATCAGGGAAAGTGGTCGCGTTTATCAAGAGCCACGCTATGGCAATTATGTGCTTACTCATCATGATGATATTCAGTCTCTAAAAAATGATCAGGTTTTTGACTCACGTCATGGGGTCGACCCTGCTGGGAGATTTTCTGCCAGCACATATCCCGATATTAATCGGACGGACCCACCACGCCATGCCAAAATAAAAGCCTTTTTGTATAAATCTTTTTCGCCGCAGGCCATCAAGTCTTGGGAAGAGGATATACAAAAAATTTTTATAGAGCATTTTGACGACATTAAGCGGGATAGCTCTGACCATTCATTCGATATTGTGCATCATGTTTGTTATCCAGCCCCTGCAGCTGTTATTTGCCGAATGCTCGGTTTTGCTGATGACAGGCGAGAAGATTTCCAACGTTGGTCCGCCGCATTGGTGGAAAGGCTTGGCACTGACATATCAGAAGAGCAGAGAAACGCCTTAGTTGAAATGGCGCGCTTTATTCGGTTAAAGGCAGAGGAAAAAACAGAAACGCCGGGCAAGGATCTTATGACTGAGATTGTTTTCGCTGAAGTGGATGGGGAACGTCTATCACCAGAGGAAGTTGTTGCAAATGGTGTTTTCTTTTTAGCGGCAGGACATGAAACGACTGCTAATTTTTTGAGTAACTTCACGGTACAGCTTGCCACCATACCCGGTCTTTTTGAAAATTTGAAAAATGATAGGAACCTTTTGTTACCTGCATTGGAAGAAACACTCCGGCTTGAAAGCCCTGTTCAAAATATTTGCAGGACAGTCAAAGAAGAAGTGTTGATCGAAAATACTGTTATTCAAGAAGATGACCGAATGATGTTTTCGCTGGGGGCGGGCAATCGCGATCCAAGCGTGTTTGAAAACCCTGAAGCTTTTGATTTGACCCGAAGCAATCTTACCCAGCATCTCGCATTCGGTTATGGCCATCATCAGTGCCTTGGCGCAAGGTTGGCGCGGTTGGAAGGCGAAATTTATGCAAATATCCTGTTGGATAGATTTGATAAAATCGAGCTAGCGGCTGAATTTAAACGTCAACCAGGCAATGTTGTCAGGGGATATAAATCCCTTAATATTAAATGCTTATAAATTTTCACTGGGAATAATGATGTTAACAAAATCTGATAAACCAACACTTACAGGTTTGCTCCAATATGCCGCAGAAAAAAATCCTGATGGGCTTTGCATCAGCATGGATGGTAATCAACGTAGCTTTTCTGCGCTTTATCAAGGCGCTTTAGCGAGAGCAAAATGCCTGAGTAATCTTGGCGCTCAAAAAGGTGACAAGGTAGGCATTCTTTTACCGAATGGAATTGAATATTTAGAGATTTTTTATGGAGCAATGCTCGCCGGTTGTGTTCCGGTTACAATTAACAATAGATATAAAGTTGCTGAACTCAAATATGTCCTTTCCCATGGTGATGTGAGATTTCTGTTTACCAGTGCGGCGCAGGAAACAAATTTTTTAAACACGCTTCATCAAGCATTTGATGATTTAGATAACACGCAAAGCTCTCAGAGCCTGGCAGATGCCCCTGTTTTAGAAAGAATTTATGTTGTTGAGGCTGCCCCAAATCAAGAAATCTCAGATGCGGCTTTTCTGGCATATGAGAACACGGATGATTTTACGCCGCCCGCGATAAGCAGTGATGATGTCGCCTTTATCATGTTCACATCTGGCACGACTGCAAACCCTAAGGCCTGTTGCCTGTCCCACAGGTCAGTTGTGGGTAATGGTTTTGCGCAAGCCGAGCGGTGGCAGATGACGGCGCAAGACCGGATGTATGACCCGTTACCGTTTTTTCACATGTCTACCATTTTGCCTCTGACAGCGTGTATGTGCGTTATGGCATCGCTATATGCGACACGTTATTTCAATGCTGATGAGGCCGTGGAGATATTTATTAATGACGAAATTACAATCGGATTTATTGCCTTTCCCACACTGACAAATGAAATTATTAATCACCCAAGATTTGATGGTGCAGCGTTATCCTCTGTGCGGTTGGTGAATAATGTTGCTCCAGTTTCAACGCTTGAGATTTATGATCAATCTTTTGAGCATGGTGTTGGCGTTTCTGCTTATGGCATGACTGAAGCGGGTGGCGTTATTTGTTATGGTGATGTTGACGACAGTCTTGAAAAACGCCTTAACACATGTGGCCAGCCGTTTCCGGGTATTGAGGTTAGAATTGCTGACCCTGAAAACCCAAGCACTTTACTTGGCCCCAATCAGAAAGGGGAAATCCAAATTCGCGGCTATTGCCTTTTTGAAGGTTATTATAAAGATGATGAGGCGACACAGAATGCCATGGTTGATGATGGCTGGTATCGCTCTGGCGATTTGGGTGCGCTCGACGAAGATGGTTATCTTGCTTATCTTGGGCGGTGGAAAGACATGCTGAAAATCGGCGGCGAAAATGTGGCGGCGCTCGAAATTGAGTCGCATATCAACACGCATCCCGGCGTTGTTCTATCTCAGGTTGTTGGGGTGGAAGATGACAGGCTGGACGAGGTAGCTGCCGTTTTCATTGAAGCGGTGCCGGGTGAAAACGTTTCTGCAGAGGATATTATTGATTACTGCAAGGGTCAGATATCCAATTTTAAAATTCCTAGATATGTTGTCTTTTTAACCGAATGGCCAATGTCGGCAACAAAAATCCAGAAGTTCAAATTGAAATCATTCGACCTTGGTGAAAAATATACTCTGTAATCTGACTCACTTATCTTGATTGATATAGCGGTCAATTTCACGATGAAGGTGACGGATACGGTCCTCTTGTTCACACCAAAGCGGCCCGTTAAAGCCTCGTGATTTAACGCCCTGCTGAACGCTGGCGATCAAATCCACATCTTGATTAAGCACCTCACCGAGATCAGCATCCATCTCAGCACTAAAATGTTCAATTTCTGGGCGAATTGCGCCGGTTACATCCATGCCTTCTGGGAGGCCCATCCAACCCGGCACGGTGTAACTCGGATCATCGACATACCGGAACATAGTCATCGTGTCGTAATAAAATTTTTCAGGGTCAGTGGCGTGTGGCACAAACCGCATTAGAAAGACGCCCTCAGGGTGCATGCCAATTTGCACATTGGGAAAGAAGCCGGTTGCCCAGCTATCGGTAAGTTGCCCGTCTGTCAGATTATCATAAAAATCGAGGCCGAATCTTTCCCCACGTTTGCGCTTGGCTTTTTGAATGGCGACACGCACATCCTGAGCCGAGCCTTTAAAGCTTTCAGGCTCGATACCGGCCTCCATCATCATGAAGGTTTGGTAAGGATCAATTGACTCCTGATCTGCCACCCGGTGGGATTTATCACCAATCGGCACAATCATTCGGCTGAAACCATTCGGATAGAGATCAACCTGCACAAAATCTTCCATCACACCCTGCGTTTGCGGGTGAATATGTGGCAGGTGATAGGACTCGTAAAATGCATCAACACCCGTCTTCCAATTAGCCAGCCACTCTGTACGCACATGACGGATAACATTCATTTTTTCGATTTCGTAATTCTCAATATAACCTTCTGGCAGCCCAATCCACTCTTTCAGTGGTGGCGCGTTGCCGTCCATATTGATGAAAATCAGACCGCCGATTGTTTCGCACCGGATTTCAGTAAGGCCGGGGCGGTGCGCGATTAAATTGGCATCATAGGTTTCTTCATCTGTAATTGCTGCTAGTGCGCCATCGGTGTGGAACTCCCAGCCGTGAAACGGGCAAGAGAATTTCGGTACATTGCCTTGCTCAACCTGACAGACACGTTTGCCCCGATGTGGGCAAACATTGTAAAAAGCGCGAATTTTATTGTCATCATGGCGGACGAGTAGAAACTCTTCATGCCCGTGACGATGGGTAATAAAATCTCCCGGTTCTTTGAGGTCAGGCGTGACACCTGCCAATAACCAGACTTTTGGCCAGAGCCGGTCCCATTCTTGTTGCATGAAGTCACGGCTGAAGTATCGCTGTGGATCCGGTACGTCAGCGCCGATATCGTCGGGGCGAGGCATTTTTGCCTCAAGCGTTCCGGGGGGTGCGCCTAAATCCATTGGCCATTTCACATCAAGCTTCTCAGACATTTAAATCTCCCAAAATCAATCTAGCCAGTTCTCTCAACACGGAAACCTTTGCGCGGGAAATGTAAATAAACTTCCCCGACATTATCTTGTGTGCGGCGTATAATTATTTCTTCATCATTCGACATTTCAAGAATTCCTGCAACAGGGATAATGCCATAATCATCAGGTTGGATTGTCACAGGGTCGCCCGGTTGGCACCCTGACTGATCCCCTTTGTGACTGCCGAGGCGGAAACCGCCAGCATCGTTTTGTGCCTTAACCGCAATTTCCAATGCCTCAGACGATTCGATATCGGTGCGTTCGCCGCATCCAAAATTATCCATGCGATCATACCAGCCTGAAATATACGGAAATTTTGCCAAAAATTCACCGCTTGAGGGGATATTACCACCAGCCATCCAGATATTCATATAAGCATTAATGTCTGCCCATTCTGCTGCATCCCCGAACAAAAATGCTCGACCGTCTGCTAGCTGGTGATTAAGTTGGCTGGCGAAGGTAATGAACTGACTGCGAAAATGTGGTGCATCTTCGGCAAAGTTTTCAAAATCCAGAAAAGTAAAATAGGCAGCACGATCCGTCACGACGTCATCGGGCAGAAATTCAGCATTTTCATGGAGTGAAAGCGCGGCCCCGGGGCGAAACATCATATCACTCCATTGCTGGATAGCGAGATTGGCGAGCAGACCGGATTGAAATATCGATGGCGTAGGGTGCAACATATCAATAACCCGCGCTATGATGAGTGTGTCGCAAAAAATATCTGCCCCGATTTGCATGACGGGTATACGCCGATAGCCGCCTGTAAGCGCAGTCATATCTGGTCGGGGCATCACCATGGATACTTGGACAGATTGCCATGGCAAGCCCTTCACCCCAAAGAGTTTGCGAATTTTCTCGCCATATGGGGATGGATCATGATGATGCAGAATAAAACCGGACAATATATATTTCTTTCGCGTTGCGTTACTGAATGGATTACTGGCTTAGATAAATCCATTTTTTCGCTTAGGTAAACTCATAAAAACTATAGAAAAATACATGTTCTCAGCAACTAGCTATTGTGTAAAACTAGGCCATCTGCGGCGCTTTGTGTCGTATAAGCTTATCGTATTTTCGGGCTATGATATATTAAAGTACAGACTATAAGATATCTATAAGGGAGATAAATATGGGTCGAGTGGAAGGTAAAGTCGCGCTGGTAACTGGCGCGGCAATGGGTCTAGGTCTTGCGGATGCAACCATGCTCATTGAGGAGGGCGCACGCGTTCTACTTACGGATGTAAATGTTGAAGCCGGTCAAAAAGCTACAGATGTGCTTGGAGAGAATGCTGCCTTTGCTAAGCTTGATGTCAGTAGTCCCGAAGAATGGGCCTCTGCTATTGCGATTGTAGAAGAAAAATTCGGCGGATTAGATGTGCTGGTCAATAATGCCGGTATTGTGATTGTTGCCGATCCTGAAAACTGCACTTATGAAGATTTCAAAAAAACCAATGCGATTATGAATGATGGCGTCTTTCTGGGCATGCAAACGGCGCTCCCCTTACTTAAAAAGAGTAAAAACGCCTCTATTATCAATATGTCGTCCACAGCGTCACATCTTGGCTATCCGCCCTTTTTTGCTTATTCCGCTGCTAAAGGCGCGGTGCGTTCTATGACAAAGTCCATGGCGATACATTGCCAGATGACCAATTTACCCGTTAGGTGTGTTTCTATTCATGCCAGCGGCATTGAAACACCAATGGTTCAAACTGTTCAAGGGCGCGGAGATGAAGCGCCAATGGAAATACCTAAGGATGGTATACTCCCTCAGGAGTCGCTCGGGTGTCCTGAAGATGTAGCGCGCATGGTAGTCTTTTTGGCTTCTGATGATGCCCGTTTCCTCACAGGAAGTGAATTTATCGTCGATAATGGGCTTCTCGCTCGCCCTGCGGATATTGTGCAATAGGTATTATATGTCTCATAAAGAGACTCAGAGATAGGAAGAAAAAATGGATTTGGGATTAAGAGATAAGAACGTTCTCATTACTGGCTCTACAGCAGGAATCGGTCGGCGGATTGCCAATCTGTTTGCGGCTGAAGGAGCTAATGTCGCGATTTGTTCACGGACGGAAGAAAGCGTCAAACAGGCCGTTAAGGAAATGAGCCTGATGGCAGAGGGGCGCATTGTCGGAGCTGCGTGTAACATCAAGGAAAAAGAAGATTACGAAAAATGGGTCGCCGATATGGCTGAAGAGCTTGGCGGCGTTGATGTTTTTATCCCGAATGTGTCTGCCGGTGGTGGTAATGATAGTGAACGAAACTGGTGGAAAAACTTTGAAGTTGATGTGCTTGGCACCGTCAGGGGCGTCGAAGCCGTTCTGCCGCTGATGGAAGAGACCGGCGGTGCGATCACTATGATTGGCACAACTGCTGCTGTTGAGACTTTCATGGAGCCGCAACCTTACAATGCGATGAAAGCGTCGCTCATCACTTATGCCAAACAATTATCGCAGGCGCATGGTGACAAGGATGTGCGTGTGAATGTTGTTTCTCCCGGCCCTATTTATTTTGATGGTGGTGCGTGGGATATGATTAAAATCTCTAATGAAAAGTTTTACGGCATCACAGAAAAAACTCATGCTTTAGGGCGTCTCGGTACACCAGAAGAAGTCGCAAATTGCGTGGTCTTCCTGTCAAGCCAAGCCGCAAGCTGGGTAACAGGTGTTAATCTGGTCGTCGATGGCGGTTACACGAAAAGGGTTCAACTCTGATATGAAAGTTCGTCGTCAGCAAAAAATTCAGCGTACTACCAAAAAGCAAGGCGAAAACGGTACGCCGGTAGAGGTTGCTCCAAAACCTGATCTTGGCTCAGCCCTTATACCAAAAGAGCGTTATGTTAGCCCTGATTATATGGCCCAGGAATGGGAGCATATGTGGAGCAAAGTCTGGCTTATGGCGTGCAGAGATGAGGATTTGCCCGAACCTGGTGACCATTATGTTACTGAGATTGGGAATGAGTCGATTCTGCTGGTTCGCCAGAAAGATAACTCTGTGAAGGCATTTTATAATGTCTGCCACCATAGGGGTAACCGTCTTGTTCACAGTTTTGAAAAACCGCAGGAAGCGGCGACGTCTTTCAAATGTAAATACCATGATTGGGAATATGCCATTAATGGAAGTTTTATGGATATTCCAGATCTGGAGACTTTCCCGCAAGGCGCCCCGCCTTGTGGCGGTCTGACCGAACTTCCATGTGACAGTTGGGGATCATTTGTTTGGTTCAGCCTTAATCCGGATGTTGAACCGCTTATGGATTATCTTGGCGTTATTCCTGAGCACCTTAACCCGTATCACTTTGAACGCATGGTGCTGACCAAAGCCTTGACAGTAGAGTGGGATTGCAATTGGAAAGCTTCGGTAGATGCTTTCAATGAAAGCTATCATGTTCAGGGAATTCATAAGCAACTTCTGTATTATCTTGATGATCTGGATATTCAGATTGACTGCTATGAGCGTCACAATCGATATCTGATTGCCTTTGGTGTACTAAGCCCTCGTGTGGTTGCACCGGGTGAAATCCCACCGGCGATTAAAGTGGTGATGAAAGATGCGGGTATGGACCCGGCCTCATATGAGGGGTCTGTTCACGATATTCGTCATGCCGTTCAGAAATTTAAAAGGGAGAATGGTGCGGCGCAGGGCAAGGATTATTCAGCTTTGAATGATGACCAGCTTACGGATGATTATCATTATATGATTTTCCCGAACATCACCATGAATGTGCATGCCGATGATTTGATGTTATTCCGTCAACGTCCACATCCTGAAGATCCGAATAAAATGCTTTTTGATTATTATATGTATGAATTACCGGATGCGGAATTTGACGAAGATGAATACCGCCGCCCGCTTCATAAGCAATATAAATATGGTGAGGTATCTCTCGGGCTGGTGATTAATCAGGACGCTTATAACCTTCCATTTGTTCAAAAGGGTATGCAAAGCGAAGGATATGAAGGTCTTTGGATTGGTGATCAGGAGCTGCGGATTCGTCACTTCCACGATACGCTTGAAAAATATTTGGACCCGGACGCCACACCTGTCTCTGTGAAGTCATCATCTTCTGGCAAGAAAACGTCTTCCAAATCAGCCAAGAAAAAATAGTCCAGAAAATGTAAGGTATCTCGCATGTTTCCTCAGCCGCTTATGAACCATAAAATTATCCAGATGGCTTATGTCGTCAGGGATATTCATGAAACTGCCAAGGACTGGCAGAAGACTTTTGGTATTGGCCCGTTTTTTATGCTGGAAGATATTAGCATTACTAATCCGCATTATAGAGGTAAGCCGCAGGAGGTCGATTTCTGCGTTGCCGTTTGTCAGACCGGCGATATTCACGTTGAGTTTATCCAACAAAATTGTGATAGCCCATCATGCTACCGAGACATGTACGCGCCCGGCGAAGAGGGCTTCCACCATGTTGGTATTATTGCGGAGGATTATGAGAAAGAAGTCGCACGTTATACCGACATGGGTTTTGAGGTTGCCTTTAGCGGCGCTATGGGGCCAATGGATTTTTGCTATGTCGATACGTCGAGCAAAATGGGGTGCATGGTTGAGGTTTTGGAGAACCAACCCTTTATCAATAATTATTTTGATAATCTGCGTAAAGCTGCAGAAAACTGGGATGGCTCTAACCCCATCCGCAGTGCTGCTGAGCTTTTTTAAAAATTAAACCTTAAATAGGCGTGTTGGTCGACTAGCGGTTAAGCCCTTTTTTCGGGTCTCCGATAATGTCGTAGAAACTCAAATCCATTTCCTCTGCCAAACAGTCAACAATGTCCGGAACGATGCGGTCATGAAAGTCTGTCGCCATGTGATATTCAAAGGCGGCTTCATCCGTGAAGGTTGCAACGCAGTAATAGGTGTTTGGGTTATCACGCGACCGAATAAGCTCGTAAACAGGTGTTTCGGGCTCTTGAGCATAGGTCAGATCGCGCAATTCAGTCTGTGCGTTTTCAAATTTCTCCCGTTTGGCGGGGTCAATTACAAGTTTGGCAAGAAAAGCTGTCATATTTTTTCCTATCAGGTAAGCGGATCAAGGTATTCGCGCTCATAGCCCCCGTCTAAACACGGGATCATATCAGCAGCGATTTCTTTAAAGTGCTCAGTTTCCTGATGTGCCTGGTCATCTGCTTCAGTTTTGAAGCTTTCAATGACTGCAAAGGCATTGTCTTCTCTTAGGCGGAAAAATTTGTACATCAGACAGTTTGGCTCGTGTTCAGCAACTGCTTTTTCCATGCGCTCACATGTGTCGATAAATTGATCTACTTTGTCAGGAAAAACCTTCATGCGTGCGATAAATGTATGCGCCATCTTTACCCCTCCGAGATACATTGAACATTCAAGTTAACTTCTGTCGAGTAAGATAATTTAAATAGGGCAAGGCGACAACTGTTGCAGAATTACAACTAAAATTACCAACTATCACATTAGTTCAAAAAACTAGTTAAAAACTGAGGACTTGCGGTTTAATTTTTGCCATATAAGAGCAATTGACTGTAGCTGTTCATTACATGTTCGGCTCGTCCATTGGTCTTTTAATAAATAACTGACCGGAATATAACTTTTTTTATTCCATCAAAACCTTATTTGGGAGGGTATAATGCTATTTGTTCAGAAAATACTCGGTGTGAAATCGCCACGTCTTCTGACATCACTTTTCGTTGGCATGTCCGTCTTTGCTTCATCTGGTGCATTTGCACAAATTGATGAAGTTATTGTGCGTGCGTCGAAACGTGAAACTAATCTGCAGTCAACACCGATTGCAGTTTCAGCTATTCAAGCTGAGGATGTGAATTCTTTAGTTGCCAGAGATATAGGTGATGTTGCTGTACTAGCGCCAAACTTCTCTGCTGCAAAAATTACTGGCTTTAATGCTGCTGGCTTCTCCATGCGTGGTGCTGGTCAAACAGATATTATTGTCTATTCAGACCCACAGGTTGGTGTCGCGATTGATGACTTCATCGTGCCGCATGTGCAGACACAGCTTCTGGATGTCTTCGACATTGAGCAGGTTGAAGTTCTTAGAGGCCCTCAAGGTACACTATTTGGTAAAAATACCACAGCTGGTATGGTTACACTTAGAACCAAGCGTCCAGACCTCGAAGAGACAGATGTTAAGCTGAATGTCCGTCTTGCAGAATATGGTCGTGAGGAAGTTCGTGTTGCCATTAATCTGCCGATAACTGAAAAAATCGCTGTTCGTGCTTCAGGTCTCTTCTCAGAGTCTGATGGTTACTACAAAGCTGGCGGTTATGTCATGAATGCTCCGGCGATTGATCCGGCAACAAATCTTTTTGCTACATTCCCAGCTGCTGACGGTACAACAGGCGACGGTCGAAGCCTTGGTGGTGAAGATGTGTTTTCTGGTCGTTTCAAAGTTCTTGTTGAGGCAACAGAAAATCTGACTGCTCTTTTACAGTATGAGATTATTCGTGATGACTCCGATGCTGTGCCATCCGTTAATGAAACACCATCAGATATTGACCCTGCAACAGGCTTTACCCGTTTTGCGTGGGCAGGCCCTGTTTTCAATGCCCCTGTTCAAGCTGGTGACCCATTAAACAATGCGGCTTCTACTGACAGAGATGACAATCTTTTGAATATGTCTCTAGGTCACCAAGTGGACGTTGACGGTCTTTATCTAAACCTTGAATATGCAATGGATAAAGGTAACGTCTTTTTCATGGCGGGTAAAAGAGAGCAGGACTCACGTTTGCCAAGCACCTATACAGGTGTGAATGGCACACTCTCATTGTTTGATGCCAACCGTGCAGATTATCGTGAAACCACTCAATATGAGTTGCGTTATGCTTCTGATCTTGGCGGTAATCTCGAATATGTTACGGGCATTTTCATGCAAGAAGACGATACAACCTTCTGTGTGACCCAGGTTCTTGGTTTCCTTGATTACTTTGCTAATGTTGGCTTTGCGGATGCATTCCCAGGTACTTATAACAATACCCCGCTGGTCCTTTGTAGTGCACAGCAACAAGAAGCTCAGGCTGTCTTTATCGATGCCACATATGATGTGAACGATAGGCTGACACTGAGTGGCGGCTTCCGTTACACTGAAGAAGATAAAGCATGGATCGGTCGTAACCGTGTTCCATACCAATTTCTGACTGGTGGGTTCGACCCAACGTTAACAGCTGCTACGATTGGTGGGCCTTTGGCTGCTGCTGACTTCACAACATATTCTGCTGGTGTTCTTAGCACTGAGAAATCATGGGAAGAAGACAGCTATCGTTTCACAGCATCTTATCAAGTTTCTGACGATGTATTCTCATACATTACATATGCTAGAGGCTTTAAATCAGGTGCGTTTAACGATCAGACAGGTACAGTGGCGGCACTTAGCGCTGCTAATATTGCACCTACAGACCCTGAATATGCTGACTCAATCGAAATTGGTCTAAAAACAGATCTCTTTGATAATCAGCTTCGCCTGAATATTGCTGCATTTAATGTTGAGTATACAGATGCTCAACGTCAGATTGCCGCGACTTTTGGTAATGATCAGGAAACACGCTTCTTCAACGCTGCCGAAGCTACTGTAAATGGTATTGAAACTGAATTTACCTTTGCACCTGCTAAGGTTCCAGGTTTAACGATTCAGGGTAATTTCTCATACCAAGATGGTGAATTTGATAAGTTTGAAGCCGACACTAACTTTGACGGCACAATCGACGTTGACTTCTCAGATCGTCCATTGACAAGAACACCTGAAGTTCAGGCTGCTTTGCAGGTCGCTTATGAGAAAGATTATGGCGATATCACAAGTCAAGCTGTGATGACCATCTTCCATGAAGATGATCAGGTCAATAACTACTCTGACCTTGGTGAAGCGTATGACACAGTTCTTGATAGCAAAACGCTTATCGATGTGTCTTATGGCTTGATTGATAACAGCAAGGACTACAGTATCCGTGCGTTTGTCAAAAATGTTACAGATGAGCGCTATCGCGTTTCTTCCCAGCCGGTTGCTACATTGTGGGTCTTCTCACAATATGGTCCACCACGTACTGCTGGTGTTGAAATGACGTTCGACTTCTAAAGTCAGCTCATACAAATTTAAAGGCCGGTTTCTCGCGAAGCCGGCCTTTTTTTATACTGTAAAGAAAAGTAGCTATGAAAATCTGTGCATACCGATAGACTAATCAAAAGTGCTTACTATAGGAGGGGTTCATGTCGGACAGACAATTATTATCAGGTCGCAAAGCAATCGTAACGGGCGGTGCTTCAGGCATTGGCGAGGCTATTGTCAAGGCCTATGCGCGAGAAGGTGCGCAGGTGCTGGTGGTAGATTTACCCGATAGCGCGGTCTCGCAAAATTTTGCAGAGGTTGATGGCGTCACGCCACTGGAACAGGATATTACCGAAAAAGACGCCCCTCAAAATATCGTATCGGCGGCAATGACGGCGATGGGTGGGTTTGATGTCCTCGTCAATAATGCAGGTATTTCCCTGCCGGATAGTGTCGAGGGTGATGGCGAAGAGCTTTGGGAAAAAACCATGGCGATTAATGTAACTTCCATGTTCCGGATTACACGCGCGGCTCTGCCCGAATTAAAAAAATCCGACAACGGACGCATTATCAACCTCGGCTCCATCATGTCTGATATGGGCGGCCCAAATCTTTTCGTTTATGGCACATCGAAACACGCTGTTGCCGGTATGACGAAATCCATGGCTGTCGATCTCGGTCAATATGGCATTACGGTGAATTATCTCCAGCCCGGCGCAGTGGTAACAGCTTTGTCAGCCCCCTATTTTGAGGATGATGATTTTCGTAATTATTGGATTGAAAAAGCCCCAGTCGGTCGCCTTGGTCAACCGGAAGATGTGGCACATGCGGCAGTTTTCCTGGCGCAAAAAGAAAGCCAGTTTATTTCCGGCCTAGGTTTGAATGTCGATGGTGGTGCTATTGTAAAATTCTAGCCGTTACGACTATTTAAAATATTCGGGCTTACCCATAGGCCAGACCCAGCCATGTTGCGCCATACCCCCATCGACTGTGATAACTTCACCAGTAACGAATTTTGAGGATGGGGCGACGAGATAAATTGTTGTCTCCGCCACATCCCAGACATCTCCGAAGCGTTTCATCGGATTGGCCCTGTGAAATTCCTGTAAAGCTTCAGGCGGATATTGCGTTACGCCTTCGGTTTCAATCGCGCCTGGGGCGATACAATTCACTCGGATATTATGTTCAGCCCATTCAGTGGAAACGGTTTTCGAGAGATAAATCACTCCCGCCCGCGCCGCACAACTATGCGCCGATTGCGGCATGCCACGCTCCACATAGGCTGCGATGTTAATGATGTTACCTTCTTGCCCGGTATCGCGCCATTTTTTGGCGGCTTCTTGCATCATCCACCATGTGCCGTTCAGATTAGTGTCAATCACAGCCAGCCAACCCTTGCGCGAGAAATCAATTGCCGCCTGTGAAAACTGCCCGCCGGCGCTGTTAATTAAGGCGTGAATAGTGCCGTGGCGGTTGAAAATATCAGTAATGAAGCTTTCAACATTTTCAGGGTCACGAATATTCACAATGGCATATTCAATATCGCGCCCTACATGTTGCTTTATGCCGTCTTTGACTTCTTTGAGTTTCTCTTCGCGACGACCGCAAATTACTACTTTTGCCCCCAGTCGTGCTGCAAGAAAAGCCATGGCGCGTCCCATACCTGTCCCCGCGCCGGAAATAACTATCGTTTTTCCGTCGAGCAAATCCTCACGATATACGGTTGAAGCAGTCGCGAGTTCTTCAATGGACATGCCTCCATATTCAGAAGACAGAAGGGGCTGGTTTTCGTCTGACATATAACTATCCTATTCGTTCATCCCAAAAATTGAGACTGCGGCAACATTTCTGTTGGGAATACCACCGAGATTATGCGCCAGCCCGAATTTGGGATCTTTAAGCTGGCGGTCATTGGCGCGGCCTAGTAGTTGCAGATAAATTTCATAGGTCATCCGCAAGCCCGATGCGCCGACAGGGTGACCGAAACATTTTAGGCCGCCATCAATCTGGCAGGGAATGTCGCCGTCAGCGTCAAATCTGCCATCAAGAATGTCTTTAGGCGCCATGCCGTCATCTGAAAGCCATAAATCTTCCATCAGCACAAGCTCAGTAATAGAGAAGCAATCATGAACTTCGGTGAGACTAATGTCCGCGCGCGGATCACTGATACCTGCCTCAGCATAAGCGCGCTCAGAGGCTTTGCGCGTTGTGATTGTTCCGGCGCCGTCCCATGATTGATGCCCCATTTCAACACCATTAGAGGGTGATAGTTGCATGGACTTCACAGTAACAAAATTTTCACCGACAAGATCTTTGGCGATTTCCGGGCGGGCGACAATCGCGCATGATGCACCATCAGAAACGCCACAACAGTCAAACACACCAAGCGGATAAGCAACGGGTGGTGCATTCAGAATTTGTTCAATGCTCAGCTTTTTGCGCAAATGCGCTTTCGGGTTCAAAAATCCGTTTTCGTGGCTTTTCCATGAAACATGCGCCATTGCCTTTTTAAGGTCTGCCATGTCCAACCCGAATTTATGCGCATAGGCAGCGCCGAGTTGTGCAAAAGCGCCCGGCGGCGTGAAGCCGGGCTGATAAAGGTCTTCAAATGTGCCTTTTGTTCTTTCAGGAAGGCCAGCAAATCCGGTATCTTTTAATTTCTCACACCCAACAGCAAGCGCGATATCACATGCGCCAGCGGCTACAGCGTATACTGCGCCGCGTAAGGACTCGGTTCCAGTCGCGCAGAGGTTTTCGACACGGGTAACGGGAATGTTAGGCAGGCGCAAATACTGTGACAGTGGATAAGCAGATTTACCGACATTTTGCTCGTCATAAAAAACCCCAAACCAAGCGGCATCTATGTTGTCTTTTTCAATCTTGGCATCTGCCAATGCTTCTTCAAAAGCTTCGGTTATGAGATCTTCAGGACGCGCGTCCCATCGTTCGCCGAATTTGCTACAGCCCATGCCGATAATAGCAACTTTGTCTTTTATGCCTTCAGCCATGTTAGCCCTCTCGCCTCACGTTTTTCTCTTAGCGGCAGCTTTCCAAAAATATCTATGGAAGCCACGTTTATCGTCAATATCCTTGATACGGAAATCCATCTCGACTTTGTCCCCAATGGCAATGTCCCCAGGCGCAAATCCTGTCATTTCAATGAACATATTGCCGCCGCCTTCAAAGGAGATGTTCCCATAAATCAGTGGCGGGTTTCTGTTAAAGGCCATCCAGTCTTCCGTAAAAGATTTGACGGTGGCAGGTATATCGGCAAAACGGTAATCCTGCTGGGTATCAAGCGCATTACATTCGGGGTTCACGCATCGTCTGGCTTTGGGGAATTGAGGTGTCTGACATGAGGTGCAAAAACCGCCGACCAGACCGTAAATATCGCGGCTTTTGTCAAAAGCAACAGTTTGCGCAGTTCGATTATCACGTTCAGCGCGCATCCCCCAATCCGGGTGAAATTGCCCGTTAGAAGCCAGAAAGCGTGGATAATTATCTTCAATCCGAAGATTGGTCATAAAGTCCTGCACCGAGATTGATGATTTATAATTGCTAATATGCTCAGTCGTTTTAAGAAGAATGGCATCCATACCCTGACCAAAACCTGTCAATAAAATCAGGCTGTTTGGCGTGGCGCGATCAAGGCAATCATTCAGCATAAGCAAAGGATGTGCGACACCAGAGAAACCACAATCTGTAAACAGGGCATTTGCAACAGCATCTTCTTTGATGCCGCATGTCTTTGCAATAGCGCGCGCATGGGAGGGATAAGCGACAGGAAGAATAAAGTGGTCAATATCCTCAACGCTCATATTATTATCCGCCAAAAGTGACGCAATGAGTGGCGCTGCAATTTTTGCAAGCCCTTCTTCACGAACCCAGCGCTCTTCTAGAACATAATCCGTACCGCTTTCTGCTGTGCGGTAATGGTCCACAAAATCTGAGCGAACGGATTGGGCGGCAACCAACTCTGCGATTACATTTTCAGACCCTGTCAGCACGGCGGCGCCCGCATCACCGGCGAGCATCTCCATTACATTTGCCGGTTGAATAGGTTTTTTCTCTCCGGCAGCAATCAACAAACCATCGCCTTGATTATGGCAGGCTGCCACAAGTGGAGCGAGGGCTGCCCGTTGACTACCTGATGAGTCATGGCAATGCGTGCTGTCAGCTAAATCAAGTGCCGCCGCCACAATGCCTGCATTAGAACGATCAAGAAACGGGGCTGTGGTCGAAGCAAAACTAAGGTTTTGAACTTGGGCGGCATCGGTAGTGTTCAGCAACTGGCGGGCGGCAGCAACGGCAAGTGTCACGGCATCTTCATCCCAATCGGCATAACTTCTTTTGCCTTTAGCATAAGCCTTTAGGCCACCTTGAATCCAACCAATCTGGTCAAAAATAGCCTGACGCGAAATTGATTGAAATGGCAAATAGCTGCCATATGCCGTAAGCCCGAACTGTCCCATCGGATATCCTTTATTCCCCGGCTTCAGAGGCGTAAGGATCCATAATATATGGCGCCATTAGAGGTTCAATACGCGTACCTTCCGGAAGATTTTCTTCGCCAATAAGTCTATCAAGATGTTCATGCCAGTGATAGATGCGTCTTTCTTGATAAGAAAGTGGCGTACCCTGAAAGCCGTCAGATTCAACTGAGATTTGGATTTGTTCAGCAAATTGAGTGTCTTCTTCTAGAATTTTATCAAAATTCCCAAGGCGGGTATCCCAGATATCTGATAAAGGCCCATCTCCCCAATCCGGTGCAACCCAGACGACTTCAATTTCCATTGTGTTAATTGTCTTCGGCCAGAAGATAATTAACGAATTACCACTGGCATATGGCGGGCAGACAATATTGGGATAAATATTATAAGAGAAATTATTTATACGCCCGACTTCGCCAACAGTCTCGACTTCAGGTAAACCTTCTACACCCGGATCAACCCAATCAGGATCCCGATGCGGGGTAACCATGCGCGAATGACCATTCGGCCAAAGTTCAATATGAGTGCCCAGATGATCAAGAAATCTATCAACTGTTTTTTGGTGAATAGATTTTAGGTGATATGTCTCCTGAAATGCATCCAATAGGATTTTAACATTGCACTTAATATCCAATGTTGTTTTACGGACGAGACGCATATTTTCACTTTGGAACTGCGCCATATCTCGTGGCACGGGATGGAGATAATCCATAAGTGGCTTTGCTTCTTTATCAAGATTGACGAAAACCATTTTGCCGAAAACTTCAACAGCGACCTCAACCAGACTGTGACAGGACTTGTCAAAATCCGGAAAATCGCGTGGGTCACGCATATTAATTAGATGACCTTTATCGTCATACGACCAGCCATGATAGGTACATACAAAAAGATTACGACGGCCAGTTTGCTCGCGCACAACCGGGGCGCCACGATGACGGCAGGTGTTATAAAAACCGCGTAATTTATCATCTCGTCCGCGCACGATAAAAATCGGCGACCCGATACGCTCCCAGAGATAAAAACTGCCCGGTTCAGGCAATTCATCCATATGACAAGCATAGAGCCAGCTTTTTTTCCAAAGATGTTCTATTTCAAGATCAAAAAAAGCCTGATCTGTGTATCTTTTTGCAGGTATTGGCGGCAATTTAGGAAATCCCGGGGGTGGGCCCTCACGGGACTGCTCGTATGCCATACCTTTTTCTAAAGACTCAATGCGTGCAGCGTCCATTTGACATCCTAAATATAAAAAACTCAGTGTAGGTATCAATACATATAAAGAAATTGTATAAAACTCTCAATCATACCAGTTCACTTTTATGGAAAGAGTTATTACTAAAAGCATTAACTCATTATAAGTTTGAATATATGTCTAAACCTCTAGAAAACATAAGAATTGTCGATATTGGCCGATATGTAGCAGGACCTTATTGCGCAACACTTCTAGGTGCGCTTGGGGCGGATGTTATTAGGGTTGAGCGCCCTGATGGTGGTGAGGATAGATTTATTTCGCCCCTTTCATTTGATGATAGCGGGCAGCCTAGAGAAGGCGGTTTGATATACCAAACTGGATGGGGCAAAAAATCACTTTCGCTCAACTTATCTGACGAAAATGGGCTTGAGATTCTAGGCAAATTAGTTGCTACAGCAGACATTGTGGTCGCAAATCTGCCGCCGGCAGCACTTCAACGCCTCGGTTTGGACTGGGAAACACTCTCTCAACAACATCCTGAGTTGATTCTAGTGACCCAGACCGGATTTGGCGATACAGGTCCAGACAGCACAAAGGGCGGCTTTGATGGAATTGGGCAGGCGATGTCCGGCGCGATGTATCTCACCGGAACCCCCGGAAATCCTGCCAAGGCCGGCGCACCTTATGTCGATTATGCGACAGCATTGATGTCTGCCTTTGCAACCATGGCGGCCCTGATGGAACGGGAAAAGACCGGCCAAGGCCAGCATGTTCAGACATCTTTGTTAAATACGGCGCTGGCTGTGATGAATGCGCATCTCATTGAACAGGGTGTTACCGGCATTAACCGTGTCGGAACAGGCAACCGTGTGCAGACCTCTGCACCCTCGGATGTTTTTGCAACATCGGACGGGCATATTCTGGTGCATACAGTGGGTAATAATTTGTTCAAGAGATGGGCAGAGGCTGTCGGTAAACCCGAGCTTGTCGATGATGATCGGTTTCAGTCTGATCAGCATCGCGGCGACCATAATGATGTTTTATGCGACATCATGGCTACGTGGTGTTCACAACGAACAACATCGGAGGCATTGGCAATGCTGCAGGAAAAGGGTGTGCCCAGTGGGCCTGTTTTGTCGCTACAGCAAGCCCTTGACAATCCGCAGGTCGATGCCATGTCTTATTTTACATCTGTTGCTGTCAACGGAATGGAGGGTACATTTGCCCCTGTTCTAGGTCTGCCAGCACAATTTTCATCATTAACGCCCAATGCGCCAACCGCGCCAGCGGAAATTGGGGGGCATAATGCAGAAATTTTAAATGAGCTTGGGTTTTCCGAGGCTCAAATTGAAGAACTCAAAGCGCAAGGCATTATCTAGCCGATAGGGAGATATCATGGATTTCAAATTAACCGATGATCAGCAGGCATTTCAACAAACTGCCAGAGATTTCGCAAAGTCTGAATTACCCGAAGCTGCACAAATTTGTGAGACAGATGCTTCCCCCCCGACCCACGAACTCATCCGCAAATATGGCGAGATGGGCTTTTTGGGCATTAATGTGCCTGAAGAATATGGCGGGCTTGGTCTTGGTAATATCGACGCGCTGATTGTGCTTGAAGAATTTGCCAAAATATCATCAGCCATTGCATTTCCTGTTTTCGAATCGTGTGTCGGGCCGGTTAAAGCGATTGAACATTTTGCCGAAGAGAGCTTAAAGAAAAGGGTCATTCCTGAAGTCTGTTCTGGCGATATGATTGTTGCGGTTGCTATGTCCGAGCCGGATGCTGGCTCGGCTTTGACTGATTTGAAAACCAAAGGTCGCGTGACAAATGACAAGGTGATTTTAAACGGGTTAAAAAGATGGTGTTCCGGCGGCGGTCATGCGGATGGCTATGTTGTATATTGCCGTTTATCCGATGATCCGGGCGCGAAAGGCATTGGTGCTGTTTTTGTCGAAAAAGATGCGCCGGGCATATCTTTCGGTCAGCAGGAAAGTCTTATGGGCTTCCGCGGTGTTCCATCTTGTGACATTTTCCTAGATGACGCTGAAGTGCCGTTGGAAAATATTATTGTTCCGGCAGGTGGGTTTA
Organism: uncultured Alphaproteobacteria bacterium; assembly: GCA_938091085.1. Taxonomy (GTDB): domain Bacteria; phylum Pseudomonadota; class Alphaproteobacteria; order RS24; family RS24; genus Micropelagius. Next base: position 18,941 of record CALKOC010000022.1, on the reverse strand, counting down.
AAAAACTGATGGAAGCATTTGATCTTGAGCGTTGTGGCAATGCCACCATGGCACTGGGTCAGGCATCTGGTGCGCTCGAAGAGGTGATGGCCTATGTGCAGGACCGCAAGCAATTCGGTAAACCAATTGTCGATTTTCAGGCTGTACAAATTAGGCTGGCGGAAATGCAGATGCGTGTAGAAGCGGCACGCCTGTTGATATATCGTGCTGCCTCAAATGCTGAAGATAATCTACCGAGTATTCTCGACTCCTCAGTAGCGAAATGTTTTGCCAATGAAATCGCACGCGAAGTAACTTCTAACGCTGTCCAGATGATGGGAGCTTATGGGTATTCTAAGGATTTCAATATGGAACGCCGGATGCGTGACTCATGGGGCTGGGGAATTGCTGGAGGTGCTATTGATATTCAGAAGGTGAATATCGCCTCCGCAATGGTGGGTCGACGTTTCAATCAACGTGCTCAGTAAGTTTTCGCCAGGAGTTTAAGGTGTCTGATAATTTTGTGTTGGCAACAGGGGTTGATACCCTCGCAGAAAATGAAAACCGTGCCTTTGATTTAAATGGTGTTTCGGTTCTGATTTGCAAAACTGTGGATGATATTTACGCTGTTGAAAATATGTGCACGCATCAACTCCAGCCACTTGAAGGCGGACGTATTCGCGGATGTTTCATATTCTGTCCGCTTCATGGGCAGAGGTTTGATTTAAAAGACGGCTCACCGATCGGGGCTCTGACAAAAAAACCGATACGGGTTTTTCCGGTCAAAATTGAAAATCAAGAAATTTATGTTGATATGGGCGCTTAACCTGCCGTGAGGTAGCGCTTTTGCAACTCTTGCAATTCAGCGGGACCAAGTTCGAGACCTTCCTTGAGGAAACTTTCGACAGAACCATACTCTTCTTGAATGGTTTCAAAACCTGCATTCAGATAATCTTCCTGAACTTTCATGACCGCATCCAGCAAATCATCCGCAATGTCTCGCTCGAGACGCTCCTTGAGGTTTTGCTTGCGAATTTCTGTGGAGGCCGCTGTCAGTGTATTCGTCAGCAAATAATCTTTCATAATGGTATCTTGCGGCACCTTAAGAGCAGATAAAATCATTGCTGCGGCAAAACCTGTGCGGTCTTTACCGCCCATGCAGTGAAACAGCAGGGGAATATTCTCATCTTCAAGCAGTAGCTTAAAGAAATTGGCAAAAACATTATTATGGTGACTGACGAAGCGGCGATTGGCGGCCTTCATCATGTCATGCAGATGAGCGGCGTCTGATAAATCACCGCTGAAAAGACTGCGCCACATATCTTCAACAAAAGCGCCGCCCTCAAAAACTTCCATCCACAAGGTCTGGGTATCTTCTAGCGTATCCGTGCGGCTAGGGGCTTCTTTTCTCTCATGATCTGACCGAAAGTCGATAATCTTACGAATATTAAGTCTTTTAAAATAATCCATATCTGCGTCGGTCAGGGCAGACAGCCGGTCAGCTCTGTAAATGACGCCCCATTTGACGGCCTTGCCTTCCTGATTGATATAGCCCCCCATATCACGGAAATTACGGGGACCGTCAAAGGGAAGACGCCGCCATTTCTCGCGTTCTGTTTTATCGGTTACTGCAGGTATGGGACGGGCTGCGCTTGGCGTTTCATTGGGGTCTTGCGAATTTTTATCTAGCATTTTGTCTAACTTTTTAACTTATATTTATCAAATACAGGAACACCCTAGTGAGGCATTGTAACAGAAATATGATAGGCTTAGTCTAAATCAAGAATTGATTTTAACCAGTCCATAAACGCGTCTCCTGTGGCGACGCGGTCAATATCTTTTGCGGTTAACATGGCAAGCGCTGCCCCGGTTTCAAACTGTATCGTCTGTTTGGCACGTTTTGATACATCTGTGTCCTTTGACATTTTTCCAAGGCTTTTCAGCCGCGAAAAAAGCTTTTCTAAATATATAATACGTGCTGATTCAGCTTGTCTAAAGCGGGTTCTGAAAATCGGATTTTGAGCAGCAAACCCCATTAATTCAAGCCGCACACGCCAGTAATTTTTTGTATTTTCATTATAGGGAAGGCCATTTTTAATAGCCTCAAGAAAGGCAATTGCGGGATCCGAGTGATGAGGGAGCAAGGCGCCTAGTTGCATTGCCGGTATGATTTTATCGCTCAACACAGCGCTGATTAGGTCATCTCTGGAACTGAAATGATAGGTCAGCGTGCCGAGCGAACAATTAGCCTGATTGGCAATATGTCGGAAGGTTAGCCTGTCTAGTCCGTGCATGGAGATAAAGTCATACGCCACATTAATTAAACCTGCCGACCCGATACGCCGGGGGTGGTTTTTGGGGGATCTATCGTCAGCTTTATCTGATTCCTTAACTGCCATTACGCCTCGATAATGCCCCGCTCGATTAACCCGTTAATCACGCGCTCTGCTGCATCTTCCACACTCATATCATCCGTATTAATTTCAATTTCAGGGTTTTCAGGGGCTTCATAGGGGCTATCGATACCGGTAAAGTTTTTCAAATTCCCGGCGCGTGCTTTTTTATAAAGCCCTTTAGGGTCTCTGGTTTCAGCAACAGATAAGGGGGTATTCACAAAAATTTCAATGAACTCGCCCTCTTCCATAAGGTTGCGCGCCAGATCTCTCTCCGCCCGGAAAGGAGAAATAAATGAAACAAGCGTAATTAATCCTGCATCAACCATCAGTTTTGAAACTTCGGCAACACGGCGGATATTTTCTACGCGGTCAGCGTCAGTAAACCCGAGATCGCGGTTAAGGCCATGACGGACATTATCACCATCCAAAATAAAACTATGCCGTCCGGAGGCGAAGAGGCGCCGTTGGACTTCATTCGCAATCGTGGATTTGCCAGACCCTGACAAGCCCGTAAACCATAAAACAGCAGGGCTTTGACCTTTCTGTTCAGCATTGGCAGCCTTGTTAATATCAAGATTCTGCCAATGAATATTGGCCGCCCGTCTCAGCGGGAAATTAATCATGCCCATGCCGACGGTATTATTGCTCATCCGGTCAATCAGAATAAAGCTGCCGGTTTGGCGATTTTCATTATAGCTGTCAAATGCAATCGGGCGATCCACGGCAAGTGTGCAATTCCCAATCTCATTAAGTTGCAATGTCTTCGCCGGTAATTTTTGCAGCGTATTTACATCCGTTTTATGTTTGGGTGCGTTGACGGTTGCTGAAACGAGTCTGGAGCTTGTTTTCATTCTATATGAACGCCCGGGGAGCATCGGCTCTTCTGACAGCCAGATGATGGTGGTGTCGAACTGATCTGAAATTTCCGGTGGGGTCTCGGAGGTTGCAATCACATCACCTCGCGAAATATCAATCTCATCGGTGAGGGTCAGTGTCACAGATTGTCCGGAAACGGCTTCATCCAAATCACTATCCATAGTGACGATACGGGCGATTTTACTTTGTTTGCCGGATGGCAAAACACGCACATCATCCCCGGGACGGACAATACCGCCGGCAATACGCCCGGCATAACCTCTAAAATCTAAATCTGGTCGGTTGACCCATTGCACGGGCATACGGAACGGCAGGCTGGTTTCCTCGGTTTCGACATCCACCGCTTCAAGATAACCAAGCAGGCTTGGCCCCTCATACCAGGGCATGTACCGACTGCCATCGACAACATTATCTCCAGCCAAAGCCGAGACGGGAATGGCGTGAAGATTAGGAATGTCGAGTTGATCGGCAAAGGTTTTGAAGTCGTCCACAATCTCGTTAAAAACCTTTTCACTGTAATCAACCAAATCCATCTTATTCACTGCCAAAACAATGTGTCGGACACCCAGCTGTGAGGCGATAAAGGCATGGCGTTTCGTTTGGGTCAGCACCCCTTGGCGGGCATCTATCAAGAGCACTGCCAAATCTGCCGTCGATGCGCCGGTTGCCATATTGCGCGTATATTGCTCATGACCGGGCGTATCCGCGACGATAAACTTTCGGTGTTCAGTGGCAAAAAAACGATATGCAACATCAATGGTGATGCCTTGTTCGCGTTCCGCTGCCAAGCCGTCGACCAAAAGAGCGAAGTCAATATTCTCGCCCTGTGTGCCAACTTTCTTCGAGTCTTGTTCAAGCGCAGTGAGTTGGTCTTCAAAAATCATTTTTGACTCATAGAGCAATCGCCCGATGAGCGTAGATTTGCCGTCATCAACGGAGCCGCAAGTGATGAAACGTAAAAGAGATTTATTTTCATGCGCCTTCAAATAGGCGTCTATATCGCTTGAGATTAAATCGGACTGGTGCATTAGAAATACCCCTCTTGTTTTTTCTTCTCCATTGAGGCGGATTGGTCATGGTCAATGACGCGGCCTTGGCGTTCTGAGGTGCGGGTGAGGAGCATCTCCTGAATAATATCTTGTAATGTATTGGCCGTGCTTTCCACCGCACCCGTTAGCGGGTAACAACCTAATGTTCTAAAGCGCACATTCTTAAGCATTGGCTGTTCGCCGTCTTTAAGCGGCATGCGGTCATCATCGACCATAATGAGTGTGCCATCGCGCTCGACCACGGGCCGCTCGGCGGCAAAATACAGCGGAACAATCGGGATTTGCTCAAGATGTATGTATTGCCAGATATCCAGCTCGGTCCAGTTAGATAATGGAAAGACGCGAATTGATTCACCTTCATGTTTTTGAACATTATAAATTGACCACAATTCCGGCCGTTGGTTTTTTGGATCCCATTGATGTTGAGCTGATCTAAAGGAGAAAATCCGCTCTTTGGCGCGACTTTTTTCTTCATCTCTGCGTGCGCCTCCGAAGGCGGCGTCAAATTCATATTTATCAAGCGCCTGTTTCAGAGCCTGCGTTTTCATTATATCTGTATGGACTGCTGACCCATGGGTAAACGGTCCAACACCATCGGCCAATCCCTCGGGATTTGTGTGGGTTAGCAATTCAAGCCCCAGTTTAGCAACCAGATCATCCCGAAATGAAATCATTTCCTTAAACTTCCAGCCCGTATCTACATGGAGAAGCGGAAAAGGTGGTTTTGAGGGATAAAAGGCTTTCATAGCGAGGTGAAGCATCACAGCGCTGTCCTTGCCAACAGAATAAAGCATAACGGGATTTTGAGCTTCAGAAACAACTTCACGCATAATATGAATGGCCTCTGCCTCTAGTCTTTGAAGGTGTGTCAGGTGAATTTGTGCGGTTGCAGACATAATAAATCTCTCATTTGAAGATGGTAAGTTTGCATGTAGACCCGCGATTTACAACTATATTCGCACATATGTACGAATAAATATAGTCTATACCCCTTTCCCCCCTTATCGCTCGGATTTGGCTTGTAATTCAGAATGGGTTGGATAATCATGACGACTAATTAATTCAGTGAGGGATACATGGCTGCAGTTTTTGAAACACCAATGGATATGCTGGGGACCGAAGGGCAAACACTCGGGACATCAGAATGGATGGAAATCGATCAAGATAGAGTCAACATGTTCGCCGATGCGACTGGCGACCATCAATGGATTCACATTAATAAGGAAATGGCGGAACAAAGTCCGTTCGGGACAACCATCGCACATGGTTTTCTTACGCTCTCGTTGTTGCCAATGCTTATGAAAGAGACTTACACGATTAATAAAGTCGCCATGGGCATTAATTATGGTTGCAACAAGGTGCGTTTTATCAATCCGGTGAAGGTTGGATCTCGTGTGCGCGGTATAGCCGAAGTTGTATCTGTAGAAGAAGCAGGTGGTGGCATTCAATTGGTTGTCAAAGCGACAATTGAAATTGAAGGCGAAGAAAAACCAGCTTGTGTGGCAGAGACCGTCACGCGTCTATTTGGCTGATTAAACTTTAAAGCTTAATGCTTGAAGTGGCGCATTCCAGTGACCACCATAGCTAGCCCTGCTTCATCCGCAGCGGCAATCACTTCATCATCACGAATTGAACCGCCCGGTTGAATGACGGCGGTTACGCCAGCTTGAGCGGCGCTGATTAGACCATCGGCAAAAGGGAAGAATGCGTCTGAAGCGACAACCGACCCTTTTGTCAGGGCTTCAGTTTCTTCTGCTGCTTTAGCGGCATCTTCGGACTTGCTGGCAGCGATGCGCGCGCTGTCAATCCGGCTCATCTGTCCGGCGCCAATGCCGACTGTTGCGCCGTTTTTAGCATAAACAATTGCATTTGATTTCACATGCTTGGCAACCCGGAAAGCGAACAGCATATCCTCTAGCTCTCTGTCATCCGGCTGGCGCTTCGTCACAACCTGAAGCATTTCTCGGCTAATACGGCCATTATCTCTATTCTGCACAAGTAAGCCGCCGCTGACGGTTCTTATATCCAGCCCTGCTTCAGCGGGGTCTGGCATACCACCAGTGAGCAAGAGGCGCAGATTTTTTTTCTCACCAATAATCGCGCGGGCATCTGCATCTGCATCGGGAGCAATAATAACTTCCGTAAAAATTTTGGTCACAGCCGCTGCAGTTTCTGCATCAAGTGGTTTATTAAGCGCGATAATCCCCCCAAAGGCGCTGACAGGATCGCATTTAAGAGCATTAGAAAAAGCGTCTGACATGGTCGCTGCAGTGGCAACACCGCAAGGGTTAGCGTGTTTGATAATCGCACAGGCCGGCATATCGGCATCCATTTCAGCAACAAGTTCAAAAGCAGCATTGGTATCGTTAATATTGTTGAAGGAGAGTTCTTTCCCTTGAATTTGATCCGCTGTGGCAACGCCAAAACGTTCCGGCCCGCCAACATAAAAACCTGCATTCTGGTGCGGGTTCTCACCATATCTTAGTGATTGCTTCAAACGCCCGCCAAGACTGCGGTAATCCGGCTCTGTTGGTGTGTCGAGTTGGTCAGCAAACCAGTTGGAAATCGCGGCATCATAAGCTGCTGTTCTTGCAAAGGCCTTTTGCGCTAAACTTTTGCGTAAACTGCCCGGTAATTTTCCCTCATATTCGTCAAGCGCTTCAAGGACTGCTGTGAAGTCTTGATTATCCACGATAACTGCAACATCACCATGGTTCTTGGCTGCTGCCCGGATCATCGCTGGCCCACCAATATCAATATTCTCGATGCATTTTTCAAAATCACCGCCCGCCGCGAGGGTTTTCTCGAACGGGTAAAGGTTCACCACCAGCATATCAATGGGCTGGATGTTGTGTTCTGCCATAGCGGCTTGGTGTGTTTCATTATCGCGTATGGCGAGCAGCCCACCATGAACACCTGGATGGAGCGTCTTGACACGGCCGTCCATCATATCTGGATAGCCGGTTAATTCTGACACATCACGAACGGTAAGACCTGCTTTTGATAGTGTTTCTGCCGTGCCGCCGGTCGAAACCAGTTCGATATTTTTTTCTGCCAACGCTGTTGCGAAAGCGACAATGCCATCTTTGTCGGAAACCGAAATCAAGGCTCTTGAAACCGGACGTAGAGAATTAACCAAACCTATATCTCCTTCTGAATGACATTATATTTCCCAAAAATGAGCTGTTATCTGGCTCAAAAGTAAACGGGCAACATAGAGTCGATATGCAGGGATTCGAGAGGCCGAGCAAGATGAGTCCGCCTCACTTTTGTTCAATGTCGTGGGCAACTTTCAGACCCCAATTAATAAAAGCGCCATTGATATCGGGCATACCTGTCAGAACGATTTGATTACTCCGAACCGGATAACCATGCGCCCCCATATAGACACTTTCCATGACTTGCATATTTTCCAAATGAGTCCCGCTACACAGAAAAATCCAGCCTGGTCCTTTTTTATAGGCCAGCAAGACGGATTTACCGTCTGAGGATGCGGAGACATTAATATCGGGATGAAGATGAAATCGAATGACAAACTTGGATGGTGTTTGTGTTTTGCCGGATGGAAGAAGCGAGTCTTCTCCCCGAAAGTCGTATCCATCTGTCATCAAATAGATACGCCGATGATGGGAATAGCCATTTAATTTTGCAAAAAGATTATGCGAGGCTTCCAACCAAGTTCCGCCCGGATCTTCAATACGTCTTGCAACACATTTCAAATTTGGTACCGATAATCGGTTGCCAAGGAGTTTTTTTGAAAGCTCCCTTTTTAAAAAAAAGTTTGAAGCCAAGCTTGGAAAGCTCAGAGTGTTATGCGCCGCAGGCGTGCGTGATGCCTCTCGCCACTCGTTCCCATTTACGAGATTAGGCCCACAATTAACAAAAATACGTTGGGTATTATGCGTAAACTCAAATGCCAATGGCGCGATATGTGCTTGTTGGCTATAGCTCGCTGGCGGGGTTTTGCCGACATCCATCATAATGTGGCTGTGACCTGAAGTGAGTTTCTGATAGCCGCTAGAAGTTGCGTATTGAAAGCCTTTGGATTTTTTTTGCTTCAGCTTTTTTGCAGCATCTATTAAGGATTTTTCGCCTTGCGTACTGCCGTTAAAGACACAGAACTGACCGTCAGGGTAGCAATAAAAATCAATCGCTGAGGAAATGAGGTTACAGCTCGTATTGATATCTTGCGGGACTTCAATTTGCCTCTGCTGCATGGCATGACGAATGGCGGTGAGGTCCATCAGGATTTGCGCGAGAAGCTTTGGCTCGCGGCTGATATGACCACCATCTTGTAATATTTGTTTTTTTAATTCACGACATAAAATTCTGATACCAGTCTGAAGTCTCCCCCCCCCGCCTGTTATTGCGAAAGCGGAATAGGTAAGGCCGCAAGCGGAAACGATGCGCGTATAACCGGGTAAAGTGCTTTCGACCATATGTTCGAGATAGCGCGCCTGTGTTCCCATAGATGCCAGAACTTTCGCGCGGTCTATAGTCGTCATGAGTGGCATTAGAAAAGGTAAAGCCTGACTCCAGACCATCAATCTGCGGGCGACAATTTCAGAGCGCCAAGCCAGTCGATTGCTCAATGTGGTGTAGGTAATCCAGTCCAGAATTGATTGAACGGCGATGGTGTTTGTTTTGGGCGTGTTGAGCGCAATAATATGTTGCAACCAATCAAAGCTCTGTAGAGACATTGCCCATTCTTCATTGGGGGGGCGAAGATAAAACGGGTTATTGCCGGGTGCGTGAACAATCGCCCCGGGCAAAGAATAGTCACCATTAAGCCAGGCTTCTCCTCTTGCAGGATTACCGGGGCTTAATGATGCAGGGTAGGAAATGCCCGGCTCAGAATAAGGACCGTCCAGCAAAGGCCTGTTGGGCAGATATATGAGAAGCCAGCGTTTAAGCTTCCAGAAAACCCTGAGGATAAAGGCGGCTATCAAATCAGTATAATGCATTAAGCAAAACCGCTTATTGTTCTAGCCGGAGGGCCTTAGAGCCTTGATGTTGTCAGCATAGGCCTGTCTTCCATTTTGGAATACAGCAGTTCCTGCAACTAGCACATCGGCTCCGGCGGCAATAATTTCCTCGGCATTTTCTGAATTAACTCCACCGTCAACTTCCAGTTCTATCTGTCGTCCGGTAGAGGTGATGAGGTCGCGGATGCGACGAATTTTATCTAATTGAGTTTTTATAAACTTCTGTCCGCCAAAACCTGGATTGACTGACATAACGAGGATGAGGTCAATGTCATTAATCAACTCTTCGAGCGCGGTAATCGGTGTTGCCGGGTTCAAAGATATACCGGCCTTGCATCCGGCGGCTTTAATCGCTTGTACGGTTCGATGCGGATGCGGCCCAGCTTCAGGATGGAATGTAATGATATCTGCGCCCGCTTCAGCAAATAAGTCGATAAAGGAATCCACGGGAGATATCATGAGATGGACATCAAGGGGTTTGCTGGCATGCGGTTTTATTGCTTTTACAACGCCCGGTCCGATGGTCAAATTTGGGACAAAATGCCCATCCATGACATCTACATGAACATAATCACAACCGGCTTCACATATTGCAGTTACCTCATCCCCAAGACAGGCAAAATCCGCCGCGAGAATGGAAGGTGAAATTTTTACTCTGCTGTCGGGACTCATGGATTCCCCTAGTTATTGGTGAATTATGTAATGATTAAAGCAGTTTAATGCTTCTAGCAAGCAAGGGATGAAGGGTTATACAGTGTTTTATTTCGCGGCTGGTCTCGAGGCTTATCTAGGCGTCTATTCGAGGCGCTCGAATACCTAACCCATCAAGGAGAGGTTTGAGGTGAGAAGCATAGGCCTCCCATTCGCGTGAGCTGTTTTTATACATTTTCTCGCGTACCTGAACTTGACTTGCCGTTCTGACATTACGGACAGTTTGATGGAAGTCGATACAGGCAGATTCGAAGTCAAGATTGCAAAAATCCAATAAGTTTTGTGTTTCATTTTCCTGATTTGTCGTCAGTTTCTCATAGTCCAGCTCGTAAATGGCATCACCGAATTTCTCCCGCCAGAAATTCATCAAATCCAGATAGGTCCTATAGTGATGGGCCAGGTTTTCGAGAGAATAGCTATAATCCATCCCGCGAGAGTTGAACTGATATTTGAAATTAGACCAGCAGACAGCCATCGGGTCTCTATTAATATGGATAATTTTTGCCTCGGGAAAGGCCGCACGTATAAACCCGAGACGAACAAAATTATGGGGCATTTTATCTGTGATAATGCTCTCAGAACATTCAATTTCTGAAATATTATCTAGATACGCCTGTCCGATTAACCCGAAAGCCGTTTCAGTAAGCTTCACATCAGGTTGACGTGAGAAATAATATAAAAGTTCGCCTGTTGCCTCGCCCATTGCGGTGAGTTCCCCCCCGCCAAACACTTTGGAATGACTGGCTAGAATTTGTTCGACAAGACTTGTTCCGGAGCGCGGCATGCCAACAATAAAAATCATTTTCTTATCGTCTTTTTTGGTTTTTGGACGCGTTAAATCCGGGTTTAATGCCTTGAAATCTATGGGGCTGAAAATATGCTTTATCGTGAAACACAATTTATCGTCATAGCCGGTGTCATAGGGGTACAAGGTTTCATGAAGTTGGTTAGCTTTACTTAAAATATTAAATGCCTTGGCTGTCTCTCCTAAATCGCCATAAGCCTTACCCAAGGCAAAGCCGATATTGATACGCTCAGGATCCGGCGTAACAGATTTGTCCTGTACCGCTTTGGTAAATGACCTCTCCAGTCCGTCCAGATTAACTATGTTAGGGTCCGTAATCTTTTGAAGCGTTATCAACTGTATCTGGGCTGTAGAATTATTTTTATCTATTGCCAGCACTTTGCGGAATGATTGGGCGGCCTCGCTTTTTTTGCCAGCAACCATATAGATGTGACCCTGCTTTAAATAAGCGTCAGCATCAGAGTGTCCTTGTTCAATCAAAGTGGTGCAAAGTGTTAAAGCCTCATCAGTTTTATCAGCCCCGTTGAGGGCCTCAATAAGGGATAGCCTGACGTTGGTTTGTAGCTGAAGATTATCCTTCGGAATTAACTCTAAGCGTTTATTATAAAATTTAATGGCTTTGTTAAATTTTTTAGCTTTCAAAAATGTGTTGCCCATAACTTTGATGATTTCCTGGTTCTCCGGTTCAAGAGCATAGGCTTTTTCAAGCGCATCGGCGGCGAGGTTATAAAGCTCGACGCCATTATAGCCATTAACCAGTGCATAAAGTGATGGGAGATGATTTGGATTGTGCGCAAGATAAGCTGTGCCTGCAGTAATCTGACCGCGATAGTCATTTAAGTGACTGAGGCAGCCGAGGAGGTTTGTGGCATGGCCTTCATGCTTCGGGTGTATTTGGGTGAGCTTTTGGAGATGGGGAAGCGCCTCTTGGTAGTTTTTTTGCAGAAGTAACGTTTTTGAAATCATCTCAACCAAAATGGGATTGTCGGGATAACTCTTAAGCAAGTCTGTCGCGTAATTTAGTGCGTCCTTAACTTGTCCTTTTTGGAGCAATTGAGTGAGTTTTTGGCGTTCCGCATCTTGCATTGTTACCGAAGAGACACCGGCATCCTTCCTCAAAATATTTGGGGCTGCTTCACCTGACATTGCCAGATGAGCGGATGTGGAAGATACCTCTTGAAGTGCGTCCAAGGCGGTGCGGGCGCGCAGGTTTTGCGGATAACTCTCAAGGATTTGTGTGTAAATAACGCGTGCCGCGTCAATATCACCATTTTTTTTATGCTTCTTGGCTTTTGCATGAAGCCGGTCGATTGAAGTTTGAGACATTTACTTTTTTATTATTATTTATTATTGGGCATGTTTTTTCAAATTTAACCCAAATTATAAAGTCTGGTTTGAAATGCAAGATACTTTTTTTGTTAAGCTTTAATTTTTCTTAAGATAGCTGCAAAAAACCCGTCCATGCCGCCCTTGTCTCGCCAATCTGCCGGCGTGGTGCGTAAATAGCCAAATGCTCTTCCCTCATTCTGATGCCCGCATAAATCTTCAGGCAAACCAGTGGGGGCGCAGGCTTCATAATTTGGATGATGTTCCAAAAAATCATTTAATTGGGCTTCGCCCTCACGGGGGTCAAGTGAGCAGGTCACATAGGCTAGCAACCCGCCGACTCTGACCCATTGGTCTGCACGATCAAGCATAGCCTTTTGGATTTCTGTCAGTTTAAGAACGTCTTTCTCTCTCCGGTGGAGAGGCAGGTCCGGATGTCGGCGGATAGTTCCGGTGGCTGAACAAGGCGCATCCAACAAAACGGCATCGAATGTCTTCCCCTTAAGTGGGGGCGAAGAGCTTTCAGGCATATCCACCATTATATCTGCTTGAATAATGTCTGCTGGCAACTTGGTGCGTGACAGATTGGCTGTAAGTCTCCCCAGTCTGGAGGCTGAAATGTCGAGCGCTGTCAGCTGATGTCCCATAGATGCGAGCTGAATGGTTTTGCCACCGGGCGCGGCGCAAAGGTCGAGAATATGTGTGTCCGTTTGTTGATTTTCTGCAAGGAGCTTATCAAGCCAGATACCCGGTAGGGTGGCAGCGAAATCTTGTACCCACCAATCACCTGCATCAAACCCCGGCAGGGTTTCTACATCAACACTACCATTAAGCCTTATGACAGTAGGAGACAGTTGCTGTGAGTTTATGTTGGAAGTTTCTCCTTGGGTGAGTGTGTCTAAAAATTGGAGAACGGCTTCAGCAGATTTAAAACACAAATCCAATGGTGGCTTATGGCAATGCATATCAGCGATGCGTTCAGCTTTTTCTTCGCCATAATTTTCTTGCCATTGCAAAGCCATCCATTCCGGGAAATTAGATAGAGGGTCGTAATTCAGCCCATGGCCATTATCATTGCCGTTTTTGGTGCTGTCAGCATTGTCGCTATTTTTCTTTTCAGTGACGAGTTTTCGCAAAACGGCATTCATAAGCCCGCGATAGGGGGCTTCGCCCCGCCCACAGGCATTTACTGTTTCTGCTACGGCGGCATGGTCGGGAATATCCATCAATAAAATTTGTACGGCCCCAATATGGAGCAGGGCACGCGCCAGATGGGGGCGTCCGGGAATGTTGCGTTTGATATATTTTGCCAATATGGCGGTAATGTCGCCGCGTCGCCGTAAGGCAAACATGGCCATAGCTTTGGCGAGTCGACGGTCAGGTGGGGATAAATCTGACAGCCGGTCGACGGCTTCATCCATAGTTTTACCACGTTCAATTGCCGCGAGCATAGCTGCGGCAGCGCGACGGCAATTCGGTTTTTTTGTCATTCTCTCACCAATCTCCTTGGCATATTGCCCTTATGATACCATATAAGCTTCATGACAACCGAAACTGAAAATTCCAAAACGCGCCGCCGTGATGCTGCAAAGCGCGCGCTCGAAGAAGCCGCCCGCCGTCGGCAGGATGATATCCAAGCACAACTTCCACCGGAAAAAGGTGGTCAGGAGGGTCCCGAACCCACACGTTATGGGGATTGGGAGAAAAAAGGCATTGTCACGGACTTTTAAGTCCAAGATTTTTAATCTGGGTCATGCCTATTTGTTTTGGCGATTTTCTACTAAATCCTCCACCACGCTCGGATCTGCGAGTGTTGATGTATCACCAAGATTAGAAAAATCATCTTCCGCAATTTTTCTTAAAATCCGCCTCATGATTTTGCCCGACCGTGTTTTCGGTAAGCCGGGAGCAAATTGAAGCAGGTCAGGCGCAGCAACCGGCCCGATTTCCTTGCGTACCCATTGCACAAGAGTTTTTTTCAAATCATCATCCCCACTGAGACCAGCATTGAGCGTGATGTAGCAATATATGCCTTGGCCTTTAATATCATGCGGATAGCCGACGACTGCTGCCTCTGCAACATCGGGGTGCGCTACCAATGCGCTTTCAATTTCTGCCGTTCCGAGCCTATGACCGGATACATTCAGCACATCATCCACGCGGCCAGTAATCCAGTAATAGCCATCCTCGTCGCGGCGGCAACCATCTCCGGTAAAATATGTACCGGGATATTGCACGAAATAAGTGTCAATGAAGCGTTGATGATCGCCGTAAACGGTACGCATTTGTCCTGGCCAGCTATCTTCAAGGCATAGGTTGCCTGATGTTGCGCCCTCTAAAACCTTGCCATCGGCATCCATTAAGACAGGCTTAATACCAAAAAATGGCCGCGTAGCTGAACCCGGTTTCAGGGCTGTCGCGCCTGGAAGCGGGGTAATTAATGCGCCCCCAGTTTCGGTCTGCCACCATGTATCTACAATCGGGCATCGTCCATCACCAACGACATTATAATACCAAAGCCACGCTTCAGGATTAATTGGTTCCCCGACTGACCCTAGGAGCCTAATACTCTTTCGACTGGCTGATTTAACAGGGGCATCACCCTCACGCATCAAGGCGCGTAAAGCAGTTGGCGCGGTGTAGAAAATATTAACCTGATGCTTGTCACAAGCCTGCCAGAAGCGTGAACTGTCAGGGTAATTTGGAACACCCTCAAACATGACGGTTGTGGCTCTGTTAGATAGGGGGCCGTAGACGATATAAGTATGCCCTGTTACCCAGCCCACATCCGCTGAGCACCAATAAACCTCACCGGGTTTATAATCAAAAACATATTCATGCGTCATAGAGGCGTAAACCATATACCCGCCGGTAGTGTGTAGCACCCCTTTAGGTTTGCCCGTCGAGCCGGATGTATAAAGAATAAACAGAGGGTCTTCAGCAGACATTTCTTCGGCGGGACAATCGGATGGTACTTTTTGCTTTTCCTCGTGATACCAGACATCACGACCTTCGGTCATTGTGATATCGCCGCGCGTTCGTTGAACCACAATTACTGCGGACACATCTGGACATTTTGTTAGCGCCTCATCGGTGTTTGCTTTTAGTGGGATTTTCTTACCGCCTCTTACGCCCTCATCTGCAGTAATCACGCACGTGCTTTCGCAATCGAGAATACGTCCAGCTAGTGCCTCAGGGGAGAAGCCGCCAAAAACAACTGAATGCACTGCGCCAATCCGCGCACAGGCCAGCATCGCATAAGCTGCTTCAGGTATCATGGGCATGTAAATGGTGACTCTATCCCCTTTCTGCACGCCATTGGCTTTAAGTGTATTGGCAAATAAACAAACCTCTTCATGCAATTGACGGTAAGTAATATTTGAAGATTGGTCTGGTTCATCCCCTTCCCAGATAATGGCTATTTGATCGCCATGGTCATCAAGATGGCGGTCTACACAGTTCCAGCACGCATTCAGTGTGCCGTCCTCATACCATTTGATAGACACGTCTTCTTTGCTGTAATGCGTGTTTTTGATTTTTGTGTAGGGTTTAATCCAGTCTATGCGCTTACCGTGCTTATCCCAAAAACCTTCTGGGTCTGAAATGCTTTCAGCATACATGGCCTGATAGGTCTCATTGTCGATGAGTGCTTGCGCTGCCACGGCCTCCGTGACCGGAAAAATCTTCTCGTCCATTAAACCCCCCAAATTTTTATAATGTCCCGTTCGTTCGCCCAAGGGATAACTCCCCTTGAGAAACCTATTTCAGCCCAGCATTAACCATCCGTCAAGCGTCGTCGTTTTGTATTCGGTCAAACTTTTTCCCGGGCAGGGGCCGGCAATACACGTGCCATCATGGTCAAATGTTGCGGCATGTGCAGAGCATATTAGGTGCTTTTTATCTGCTGTTAAAAATCGATCCGGAAAGGTTTCAAGTGGTAAGCCAACATGTGGGCATGCATTTTTGAAAACCCGAATTTCATCCCCCTGATGCCAGATAATCAAATCCAGTCGCTTGCTTTCTTTGCCGCTATATTTGGCAGCGACATCATCAAGCTCAATTTCGACGCCCTTGGTTTCTCCCGCTGTCAAATCGTCTAGCGCGATAAGGGGGATAGGGTCGCCGGTTATATTTGTTGAAATTTTAGGAGACATCAAAAAGCGTTTTGTGTTTTCCCGCTGGGATCAAGACCTGCCATTTTGCAAACGAATTTCCATTCTGCAGCTGCAACAGGTTGGACGGAAAGACGAGAATTATTGACAAGCACCATATCGGCAAGTTTTTCTTCGGCTTTGATATCGGCCAATGTCACGAATTTTTCCGCTGATTGCAGCGCAACAATGTCCACCATACCAAAGCGACCAGATTCATCTGTGTGGTCAGG
The DNA here is from genome assembly GCA_938091085.1 of uncultured Alphaproteobacteria bacterium. Lineage (GTDB taxonomy): Bacteria > Pseudomonadota > Alphaproteobacteria > RS24 > RS24 > Micropelagius. The sequence goes on along the minus strand of CALKOC010000022.1, from coordinate 2,430 downwards.
GTAATGTTCTTTAATAACCTCGACGATTCCCATAATGCGTTTTTCATTCACAGAGTGATAAAAAAACCCCATATCTCCGAGCTTCATATTTTTCATTTGCTTATTGGCGAGGAAGTTACGAACGCCGTCCCAATGCTCGCCTTTTTTGCCGCGCGCGCATTGATCATCCCAACTCCAATTGCCCGGTTCAGATTTAAAAAGCCAGTAAGCCATAGACATCTCCTCTGTAACTGAGTTGGAGTTTATCAGGCTTTTGGCAAGCTTCCAAATGAGTGATTCCAAGGATGGATTTCGACACTGTCAAAAAGGCCTGCAACTGCGTAAGGGTCGGAGGCCGCCCAGTTTTCCGCGGCTTCCCTGTCTTCGGCTTCAATAACAAGCATGCTGCCAATAGGTGTTGGTGAGGCTTCGTTAGCTTCATCTTCTTCAGACATAAATGGACCGGCGAAAAAAACATTCCCAGCATTTTTTAGATAAGTTAGATGCGCTTCTCGTGTAGATGCTCGTAGTCTTAGCTGGTCAGGTTTGTCCCAGCAGATAAAACAAAATTTCAATTTACCAACTCCTCTTTAAGCCGTCCCAAATGATTAAGACAGTGAACCCTATCAGAAAAAATTGATAATTACATCTCGCTGGTAAAAGGACGTGCGAGGAGTTGCGAAATCGCCATATCTACATTTACGTGTCCGGCGACAATTTCAGCAATAGCATTGCAAATTGGCATCTCCACCTGATGCTTGGATGCCAGCTCTATCAGTGCAGGCGCGCTCAAAGCACCCTCACTGACACTGCTGCGCGAGGCCATTATATCTGTAGCATTGGCATTTTGGTCGCCCTTTCCAAGAGCGACACCTAATGAATAATTTCTTGAATTTGTGCTGGTGCAAGTGAGAATTAAATCTCCTAATCCAGCAAGACCTCCAAGAGTTTGAGGATTGGCGCCGAGTTGCACACCCAGCCGGGTCATTTCGGCATAGCCCCTTGCTGTAAGGGCGGCGCGAGCGCTTTCTCCCATACCGCGCCCGTCAGCAATACCACATGCAATTGCGAGAATATTTTTTACGACTCCCCCAATTTCTGCGCCGATAAGGTCATCGCACAAATAAAAGCGAAAATTAGGATTGCCGATGGCTGCAGAAATTTTTTCGCCCAGTGGCATGTCTTGGCAGGCGAGGGTGACGGCTGTTGGCAATCCTTTGGCAACATCGGCGGCAAAGCTCGGGCCAGACAGCACGGCAAGTCGGCTTACATCAAAATAATCCGCTGCGACTTCAGACATAAATTTCAGAGATTTTTGTTCAAGACCTTTTGCACATAACACCAAAATGGCATCAGAGCTGAGATGTGGCTTGAGATTTTGCAGTATATGCGCCATGTGCTGCGCGGGCGTCACCATAAGGACGAGGTCACAGTCGGAGAGATCATCCATATCCCCTGTCGGTGTTATATAAGAGGAGAGTTTAATGCCAGGCAAATAGGGCGTGTTTTCATGCGCTTGATTTATAGATTGAATGACTTCGTCTTCAAACGCCCAGAGTTTGACCGGCTTTTCGTGGCGGGCAATTAGTTCAGCAAGTGCTGTTCCCCAAGCACCAGCGCCAACAACACAGGGTTTTTTAAATTCAGAGCCTTGGTCTTTCATTTTACTCTCGCTTGGCAGTTTTTTGAATAATACATTTTTGAGTCATATGCCGATAAATAATTTATTGATTATTCATTATTTTGCACATAAAAATATAAGATGAGCGATTTGGACATGAATACCAGAACGCAGATCATTCTGGCAGCTAAAGAACGATTTAGTCACTATGGTTACCCTAAGACCACAATGGCCGAAGTTGCTACTGACTGCAATATGTCTCCGGGAAATCTTTACCGCTATTTCAAGGGTAAACTTGATATAGCAACAGAGATTGCCCGTGAAGAGTCTATTATGACGGTTGAACGCTTACGTCCTCTGATCGATTGTCCTGTCCGCTCTGCCGGTGAAAGACTTGAAGAAGTCATGTTTTCTGGCCTAAGAGAAAGTTTTCATAAACTTGAGAATAAGCCGAAAGCGGTAGAATTGGCACAGATTGTATCCACGCAAAGACCCCGCTTTTTGCTTGAGAGCCTTCGCCGGGAACGCCGAGTGATAGCTATTGTGCTGGATTATGGTCGTAAAACCGGTGAATTTGTTGTCCAAGACGTCTCAAGAACTGCTGCAACTCTTCAGGCAGCAACAATGAAGTATCACTATCCCCAGCTTTTTACGCACCAAACGCTTCAAGAACTTGAGGCAGAATTATCTGCAATGCTTAAGCTCTTCTTCGCAGGGTTGGTTAATAGTGACTATGAACAGACTGAGGAAATAACAGAAAAAACGCTTTCTTTCTAAGATATTTGTCATAATATCTATATTTTTTATGTTTTTCTTCGTTAAAAATTGAA
>CALKOC010000021.1 GCA_938091085.1 uncultured Alphaproteobacteria bacterium | reverse complement strand
CTTGGGTAATCCACAAAACCACCTGCCACCTACCATACATATTGCCGGAACAAACGGTAAAGGCTCCACTTTGGCCATGCTTATGTCGATATTGGAAGCAAATGGGGCGCAGGTGCATACTTATACCTCGCCGCATCTAGTTAATTTCCATGAACGTATCCGTCTAAACGGACATAATATTTCAGAAAAACTTCTGGCAGAAACCCTTGCAGAGGTTGAGCAGGTCAATAATGGCGAACCAATTACATTTTTTGAAGCCACCACCGCCGCCGCGTTTTTGGCATTTAGCCGTTGCCCGGCGGATTATCTTTTGCTGGAAGTTGGGCTTGGCGGAAGATTAGACGCAACAAATGTTATCGACGCTCCTTTATTATCTATCATCACACCTGTCAGTATGGATCATGAACAGTTTTTGGGATCAGATATCTGCGCCATTGCAGCTGAAAAGGCCGGTATTCTTAAGCAAAGTCTCAGTGGCGTTCCCGCCATCATCTCAAAACAAGATGAGGAAGCACTTAACGTTATCATGGAACACGCCACCGCCTGCACCCTCCCCGTTAGGTGTTACGGGCAGGATTGGCTGACTTATGTAGAACATGGAAGACTCGTCGTCCAACACCCGGACGGACTGATGGATTTACCAATGCCGGGGCTTGTCGGGGCGCATCAAATTATTAATGCCGGAACCGCCGCGATGGCTGCATATCATCTCGGTATACCCGAACTTTTGATTGGTAAGGGGCTTCAAGAACCCGACTGGCCAGCGCGACTACAAAAGTTGACCACCGGTAAGCTGGTAGATATGGCATGTGGTGAGGTCTGGCTTGATGGCGGGCATAATCAGGCAGCAGCCGAGGCGCTTGCCGTCTGGATATCGGAATATTTTTCAAGCACGGACAAAGCTGTAACCCTTATTTGTGGGTTAATGGCAACCAAGCATGCTGAAAACTGGCTTAAATCATACAGTGAAAGCTGCGTAAAACTTCATTGCATCACCATTCCCGAACAGCCAAATAGCTACACTGCAAATGATCTTGCAGATCAAGCGCAAGCGGTTGGGCTAAAGGCGCAAGCCTTCAGCAATCTTGAAACTGCGATTACCGCAGCACAGGGAGATATTTTAATTTGCGGATCTCTGTATCTGTCAGGCTATGTATTGGCAGAAAACAATAACTAGATTGTTTCCTCAATCCAGCTAACCAGGTCGGACTTTGGTGCAGCACCGACTTTTGTCGCTGTTGTTTGACCATCCTGGAAAATCATCATTGTCGGAATGGAACGCACACCGTAATTTGTCGGAGTCTTAGGGTTTTCATCAATATTGACTTTGACAATTTTAATATTCCCCATTTCAGCCGCAATTTCTTCCAGAGCCGGTGCTATTTGTTTACAAGGCCCGCACCATTCGGCCCAAAAATCGACCAGAACAGGTGTGTCGGCATTTAATACTGTTTCTTCAAAATCACTGTCACCGGCGTTGATGATGGCATTATCTGACATGCGGGGTCTCCTTATTATGTTCTTTAAATTAAGTCTTCGAACCCTTAATTTCAAGAACTCGTCTGTACTTTTACGTGATTTGTACACGTAATTCTTACTTTAATTTTTGCCAAGCTTCGTCGAGTTCTTCAGGTGAAACGAGTCGGTAGTGCGGGCCTGCCGTCCAAACAATAGCACAACGCACCTCTTTCCCGGGGTAAGCAGCGTTTACAAGTTTTCTGTAGATTTCCAGTTGTACAGCAATATCTGCGTCTATGGGGTCGTCTACTGAAGGTGGATGTCGTGTCGTTTTATAATCGGCAATTAAAATTGCCTCAGGCATTTCAACATATCGGTCAATGCGCCCGCTAAAAAGTTGATTATCGCCACCGGGCATAAGCACCCGCCCACCTATTGGAACTTCAGCTCTGCTTTGCGGGCCGAAGAGCATTTGTAAATCCGGTTTTGCCAAGAGTTCCATCACCTCAGCAATTATTTGATCATGTTCTGCTTCCAGATCGGGGTAATGCGTCATAAATTCTCGAGCAGTTATCTCGTAATGCGCAGTTTCGAAGCCTGCTAACCCTTCTAGTAAAAGATGAATAACTGTCCCGCGTTGTCGTGCTGTTATATCTTGTGTTGACGTCTCACCGGACCTCTTAGGTAACAGGTCGTTAGAGAGGCGCCTTTGCTGGAAGTAATCGGAGGGGCCAAGCGGCATGTTTGAAATGGATTCTCTTTTGGCGGGTTGATGGACCCATAAAGGAAGTGGGGCATTAGTTGCTGATATATTTTGGGCATTTGATGTTTCAGAATGTTCAGCATCATCCTCATCTAATGCTATTCTTCCGCCAACGGCTAAGGCATCACCAATTTGCCAACCGGCATCATCCGGCAAGGCATTCCCATCACGCTGTATTCCCTCTTCAATTAAACTGTACCAGCATGATTCCGGTAAACTCCTATTGGCAGGAAGAAATCCGGTGACATAGAGACGGTCTCTTGCGCGGGTGAGCGCTACATATAAGAGCCGCTTATGTTCAGCACTCTCAAGGGCACGTTCTTGTTCGCCGGTTTCTTTACCCGCCTTGCTGATAAGCTTTTTTGAAGGGTGCCAAATAATGTTACCCCTTGCAGAACAACTAATTGGCGATTGAAGGTTTGCAGATTTGATCGGCGAACGGCACGTATCGGGCAGAAAAACCACCGGCGCTTCCAGACCTTTGGCGCCATGCACTGTCATAATACGAACGGCTGCGCCCCCCTGCTCCATGTCACGTTTGATTTGCAGATCATCATATTGAATTCTGTGAAGAAAACCTTGCAGACTGGGCATGTTTTGTCGCTCATATTCAAGCGCCTGATTTAGAAACTCCTCTACTGGGTCATCGACCTCTACCCCCAGTCGGGCGCGTAACTTATCCCGCCCCGAAAGCGCATCCAATAAATATGCATAGAACTCATAAGGGGGAAGCTTGGCAGCATGGGTTATCAAAGTATCAATCATCTCCAATGCCGCAGAGATGCGCATGAGATACTCCTTGTCTTCCTCAGATGCCGCGTCCTTACTAATTTGACGCAAACAGGCAAGCAGTGATTGTCCGCGACCTTGATCTGAACTGCGGCTCGAACCTAAACAGAGCTTCATAAGATCTTGCTCACTCATCCCCCCCAATGGTGAGCGCAAAAAAGTAGCGAGCATCAAATCATCTTGCGGCATCAGAACTATTTGCCCTGCACAAATAAGGTCTTTAACTGCTAATTGGTCGGTCAACGTCATCCGGTCAGCGCCGGCAACATCAATCGGGGGATGCTGGCTCTTTAGCGCACGAATCATATCCTGCACAAATGGGCCGCGATTTTGCACCAGAATCAAAATATCTCCCGGGGTAATATTGCTTTCAGGGTCATCTCGCCAGTCAGCAATCTGATGGGCAATTTTGCGCGCCACCCTTTGCTGCGGCGTCATTACAACGCCGGAAGTTATGTCTGATGTAATTTTTGATGCGCTTTTGGGGTCAAATAAATCTGCCATCTCCCGCGCTTCGCCTTTTTCGACAGGCCATAATGTAACCAGACCACCAGTCTCATTCTGGCTCGTTCGCATGCTCGTATGCGAAACTTCGCTGCCTTGTTTTGTTAATTGAGGCTGTACTTTTTGATTTTCGCAAACTCTATCGACAAGGCTCAGAACCTCTTGGGTCGATCTCCAGGAAGCTGTGAGTTCAACCTTTTTGAAATCAGCCTGCGCATTATTGGCTTTTTCTGAGTAATAGCTCCGCATGCTGTCAAATTTATCAGGGTCTGCACCTTGGAAACTGAATATTGATTGTTTCTCATCGCCAACGGCAAATAAGGTGCGCTGGCGTGAAGCTGCGCCTTCTCCAGCAAAAAATTCTTCTGCAATAGATGAGATTACCGACCATTGCCGTGGGCTTGTATCCTGCGCCTCATCGACCAAAATATGATCAATGCCGCCATCCAGCTTATACAATACCCATCCAGTATCACGTCGATTGCTGAGGAGCTTATCAGCATGAAAAATCAAATCATCATAATCAAGATAGCCCTGCTGGGTTTTCTTGAAGTCAATCTCTGCAAGTAGCGCATCCGCCAGTGAATAAATATCCAGTGAAATTTGAAGATTAAGCTGAGCGAGAAAATCTTCCCGCAAACGGATATAAATATTCTGAAGCTCTAACAAATATCCGGTTTCTATCGGGAATTCTTTAGCAACAGCTTTGGTGGCAAATTTTGTGCGCGGGCCATTATCCGTCATGAAAAAATCTTCTAGCACCGGATAAAGCATTTCAAAATCATTGAATTTATCCAGTGCCGACAGTAATGCCTCAATCCTGACTGCAAGTTTCTGATCATTCGTGCCGGATTTTTTAAGACAATTTGCAGCATCTACCAGCGTTTCACGAGCAATAGACGAGATGAACGCTGAACCGAAATCTTTAAGCGGAACCTGTTTCGTAACACCCAGCATTTCCATTAGCCCATCCCGCCGCACATCCGCGCTTTGTGAGGCTAACTCACGCCGATTCTCGGTGATGGCTTTACATAAGGTGTTAAAACCATTTTCATTCATGCGCCGCGTCAGTCTTTGTAATGCCTCCCTTAGCGCATCTGACTCTGTCTGTTGCAAAATTTTCGACTGTGTTTCCGACGCAAGTGCCTGAAAAGCCCGTTCATCCATTACCTTGAAACCCGGAGATATACCTGCCTCAAGAGGGAAGCGATTTAGCAAAGCCTCACAAAAAGCATGAATAGTCTGAATCTTCAAACCGCCAGGCGTGTCCATAGCGCGGGCAAAAAGTTGTCGTACATCGTTAATTTGCTTTTGGGTCGGCGTAAGACCAGTGCGCCGTTTCATTTCGGATTTTAATTCGGCATCCGGCAAGACCGCCCATTCGCCAAGCAAATCATTGAGGCGTTGCTTCATTTCTGCAGCTGCTGTGCGCGTATATGTCAGGCAAAGAAGTTTTTCAGGCCGTGTGCCAGACAGCATGAGCGTTACCAGACGGGTAATCAGCACATATGTTTTGCCCGACCCCGCATGTGCAGACACCCATGCAGAATTTTCGGCACTGGTCGCCTCTAGGACAGCTTGCTGATGCGTGCTTTCCATATCAGCTATCTTCCTCGCTCATCCATTCTTGTACACGTGCCAGATGAGCGTAATCCTTAAAATACACTCGATCTGGGTGAAGCTCGGGAATATAAGGGGTGTTTTCATCGGCATAATATTCAAGCAATTTCTTCACACCAGACAAAGCGGTTTCAGCCAGTTGCTCGGGGTTTTCTTCAATTCTGATTTTCCCAGCCGGGTATCCGCCATGCACCTGAATATGTGCCAGCTCTTTAATACAGGCATTTTTAGATATTCCCTCAAAGCCGCCCGCAATGGCAATAGCGGCTTCAAGTGGCATTTGCGGCGCACGCATTTTTTCAATGTCAGTTTTGCTGGGCGGCTCGCCAGTTTTATAATCCAGAATATTCACATGCCCCGAATCGGTAAGCTCAATCCTGTCAGCTTTAGCCGTGAGCGTGAAAGGCTTGTTTGCAATATCGACTGTCATACTGCCAGTAATTTCAGTAAATATGCCAGCTATCCTCGGTCGGCGTTCTATTTCGAAATCCGCGATCCAATCTGCAACCGCCGAAAACCTTGGCCACCAATAAAGCAACACAGCCTGTCCTTCAGCAGTTTCATCAGCTAATTCCAAGGCTGTTTCGCGTATAGCTGAGGCTACATTATCCGGCAGGTCATCAGGATATTTAAGCGTAAATTTCTCAAGCACCTTATGAATAAAACTCCCGCGTATTGCCGCGGTCACATCTGCTTCCAACGGATCAAGCGGTTTGAGCTTCAATATGTGTTTTGCATAAATTGCATAAGGGTCAATTTGGAGAGTTGCAATTTGGGTAACAGACAAGCGGTCAGGTCGGACGTCAACAGGCGGCTTCGGCTCTGGTCTTTTTTCTGCCTTAGGTGGAGGTGGCGTGTCCAGTGTCGTCCAAAGTGTTGATAATCGCTCTGCTTTAGGCCATGGGCATATGCCCTCATACAAACCTGCATGTAAGGCTTTAAGGCGGCTTAACCAGCGCGACGGTAATTGCGGGGTGCCGGATATTTTTTCTGCGCGGGTCAGAAGGACTTCCGGGGCGCTAAACGCTTGAACAAAATCGTGGGCACTCTGACCAATACGGCGCTCCGGCGCAACCATATCAAGGCTTTCCCGCATTGGACGAGACAACCAAGCGCCGGTTTCCGGCAGAGCTGGCCAAGTTCCTTCATTCAAACTGCCGAGTATAACCAAATCTGCATCTACAAGGCGGGCTTCAAGTAAACCCATAATTGATAATCTAGGATGGGCATTAACCCTTGGACGAATTGACGTCTGGTATAACCAGTAATCAAGCAGAACTGACCACTCACTTTGTGGCGCCGTGAAATCTTCAGCTTTGATAAACTCCACCATCACAGACATGAATGCTTCAAGGTGATCCCTCTCCTCTTGGTCGGGGGAGTCCCACAAAATCGAAATATCCGCATCATCCCGACTGAGACTTTCCATCACCTCTAGAAGCGCTTGCCCAACATTGTTTAAGCTTGCCTCATAAGGAACATCCGTCAGTGGCTTAAATATTTGCTGGAGCTTATCGGCAAAAGTAATCACTTCACCAATAAGTGTTTCATCATTTGTATTTTCTTGGCGCTGTTGTTGAACATGCTTTTTTTCGGACTCAACGTGCTTCAGTCGCGCTATAATATGATCAAGCCCATTTGTATTATGAGCGTTAGTCTTATTCCCTTTAACGCCTAATCCTGTCGGTCTAAAGCCGCGCAGGGCATAAAGTTCCAATCGAGAAACTAACTGCCGATAGGTCTTGGCGTTCTGCCCTACACGGCAGAAAGGGTGCTTTAAAAGAGCCAGCAAATTAACCGGTGAAAAATCAGTCGCGACGGCTTGTAAGACCAGACCTGCAAAAACGCCAACTGACGTTCGAGACAATGGCTGGCCGGCTGTATCATTAATCTCCACGCCCCATTTTTTGAGCAAAATCGTAACGCGTCGCGCCAATTGACGGTCGGGCGTTATTAACATGGCCGTCTTTTCAGGGGTTTCTAGCGCTTCCCTGAGGGCCAAAGCAATAACCCCAGCTTCGCTCCTCATATCAGACGCTTCATAGATATACATGTTCTCAAAAAGATTTTGTGATGGCTTATTATTCGTCAATAATTCTATCCAACTCCCCGTCAACGATGTCGGCCACAAGGCTTGGTTGACAAAGGTAGCGCGGGCGCATTGAATATCTGTCGAAGATTTCATCTGTAATCCGGGGAAGGTCTGTATGTCTGACCTTTGTAAATCCATAGACTCACAAAGATGAAACAAACCCGATTGAGGGTGAGCGTGTTCATTTTTTAATTGTGCCCACCCTTCCGGTGGAAGCTGCGTGTCCAGCCCAGATAAAACAACCGCACCCTTTTCAAGCTGCGCAATACACTGCAATAACCGAGACGTTGCAGGAATACTCCCTGTTGACCCGGCTGCCAGAACCGGCCCACTGGGAGGATGGTTCTTCCATAATGTTGTCAGCCTATCCAATAAGAGGCCACGCCTTTCACTGGGATCACAGCGCCCGATTTCTTGTTTGTGAAGCGGCCAAGCTGTCGTCAAAATTTGCAAAAATTCCAACGTCTGTTGCCAATTATGACTGAATTCATCTGGCACAAGAGACGCCAGTTTAGAAACATCAACTTCCTCAATTTGCAAACTGTCCAGTAGTGCAGTCAGTTCAGCGGTTAGTTTAGAGGTTGATGCCAGCCCCCCGGTACGACCTGAGGTCTCAAGCCAAGCTTGAACCAAAGTCATTAAACTAATATCGCGCTCTATTCCTGATATTGCGGGTAACAGGGAAGGTGCATGAGGGGTTACTTCAGTAGGCAGGAGACCTGTGAGATCCGCTTCTGCTTCGGCAAAAATCATTTCCTCTGGATTAACATCACCCAGGGGACGAATTTCAGGCATTAAAAGCGCATCCGTCTCTGACTTTTGCAGTAACAGATTTTGTAAATTTCTGACCGCACGCCGCGTCGGGAGTAAAATCGTGTAATCCTGCAGGCGGGTTTTTGCATCAAATAGCCCACTTAGGCTGGGATCCGACAAAAGCGTCGTGGCAAGTTGCTCTAAAAAGCTATAACCTGAAGGAATATTAAAAACATGTGGGCGCGATGACATGTGCTCATCTTATCAAATTATCGCGGGGCGCGGATATGTTTAGAAATTATTTTTCCTGTAAAATACGTTCGGCATCCCGCACACCTTCCGGCGTGCCAACATGCAACCATGTACCTTCTAAAGAACACCCATAGAGCCGCGCCGCCAAAAGCGCTTCATCCCATAAAAGATTAAAGGAAAATGGGCGTGACTTGACCTTTTCAGGTGCCTTATCAAATAAAGACGGCGAAACGATCTGAACACCGGCATAAATCCATTCCACCTCTGACTGATCACCTGATTGCGACCTACGTCTTTCAATTTTGCCATGCTGGGTATAGTTGAAATCCCCTTCTCCATCATAGCCAGAGCAATTATCTCTTGAGGCCAGTAACAAGCATGAGTCCATCTTCTCCGGTTCAAAAGTGCTTGCCAGCTTTTCGAGCGCAGTCATCTTGTCATTTGTGGTATTTTCAATCCAAAGTATATCTGCGTTACATACGAAAAAAGGCTTGCTGCCAAGCAATGGCAGAGCTTGATAAACGCCACCACCTGTCTCCATCAAACAGGCACGTTCGTCAGAAAATATAATCTCAAAGGGATAATCCAAATCTCTTAAATGAGCTTCAATCATCTCAGATTTATGATGCAGATTAATGACCACATGCGTTACCCCGAAATCCGCAAGATATGTCAGCATACGGTCTAACAAAGCGACACCCCCGATCTTGGTCAGAGGTTTGGGTGGGTCATTCTCGGAGGCCTGCATTCGCCGCCCCAATCCGGCGGCAAGCACCATAGCGTGGGTAGGTTTTGTCCTTGAAGGGGTCATGTTTCCAGCACCTCAGGGACATAAGTTTCAAACCATTCACGCAAATCTGCCAGCGCCTCATGCGCCAAGCCATCTTTGATATACCCATTTACTCTTGGGATATGTTGCAAATAGCTTGATTTACCCTGCATTTTCGAAAGCCTCACAAAAATACCCAAAATTCTAAGATTCCGCTGTACCCCAAAAATATTATAGGCAGTGTCAAAATCTGCAGCATCCAAACCCGTTTCAGCAACATAGAGAGCCCTAAACCGTCCCTCATAATCTTCCGGCAAATCGCGACGCGCATCCTGAAGTAATGACACAACATCATATGCAGGGTGACCGGCAATACCGTCTTGAATATCAATAAACCCTACTCGTCTAATAGACTGTCGGTTACCGAGCCAATGCAAATTTGGCGAATGCACATCTCTGAGCATCATCACATCACGTATCTTCATAGCCTCAAGCTTACTTACCAGCGAGGCCCAAATCTCTTCCCATTTTGTCAGAGCGGTATCAGGCAAGGTCTTCCCCTGCGACGGCATATACCAGTCAATGAATTGTTGAATTTCAGTTAAAATAACTGCCTTGTCATAACGCACGGGCGAACGGACCTTCGCATCAAATTGCCTTGCTTGCTCAGGATTTTCAGTATCAGCATGATGATAAAGCGCCGCAAGTGCCATGATGGTTTCATGATAAAAAATAGGTAAATGCGGGTCTTTGGCATCTATAGAGTGGGTGAAATTATGTGTGCCGAAATCCTCGAGCACGAGCAAACCCTGCGCGTCATCCTGCGCGAAAATCTCAGGGGCTGATAATCCACAACGGATTAAATAAGCACATATATTTCGAAAATCTGTGACGCTATTCGAGAGGAAGACTTTCGCTTTATAGGCATCATTATCATTTGGGAGGGCTTGCCAGTCCATCAGGATAAAGCGCTTATTATCCATCTCAAGTCTTTCATAGCGGCGCCTTGATGCGTCGCCAGCCAGCGTCGTTCGCACAGCCTGACCATAACCGTTTGCTTCAAGAAAATCGGCAAGTACCTGCTCACGATCAATGAAATCATCAAGGCCTTTAAAAAATTCGGCATTATCCGAGTTCAAGCTGAGTGTACATTGGCGAGTTGAACCAATATCTTCCAGATGAACCATGACTGCCTCTGTCGGCGCATATGTGCCAAGCTTTTCAGGCCATTCGACCAGAACGATGCTGTCTGTTTCATCCAAAAGCCCCAATTCGAGGATTTCTTCAGAGCTTTCAAGACGATAAAGGTCCGTATGCAATAATTTTATGTCACGTGACTCGTAATGCTGAATAAGAGTAAATGTGGGGCTAGGCACATCTGTGCCTTCCCCAAAAATCTGGCGAATAATGCAACGGGCAAGCTCCGTTTTGCCCGCACCCAAATCACCGGACAATAATAACCAGTCGCCTTTATTTAGCCGGGGGGCTATCCATCCTGCAAAACGCCTGACAGCCGAAACATCGGGCAAGTCCAGAGTTACGGAAATTGTCGCATTCCCATTTTCCATAAATGTGGTTGTATAGGGTGAAAATTATTGTCGCAAGGGTTGAAAGTTTCGCAAATGTTTTTATCCTGCAGCAAAATCAGGAAATGACTTATGAATCACATTGTTATTATTGGTGCCGGTCAAGCAGCCGCACAGGCTGTCGTTAGTCTTCGGCAAGGCGGATATGAAGACGCCATCACGCTTATTGGTGATGAGCAGGAATTACCATATCAACGCCCGCCGCTTTCAAAAAAATATCTGTCCGGCGAAATGGAAGCCGACCGGCTATTCTTTAGAGGGCAGGAATATTATGATAATGAAAATGTGACACTTAAACTTGGTTGTCGCGCCACCGCGATTTCTAGTGATGACAAAACCGTGACATTAGATGACCAAAGCGAGCTTGCTTTCTCAAAACTGATTATCTGCACCGGTTCACGCCCACGCCAATTACCTCTTCCCGGTGCCGAGCTAGCGAATATTTTTGACGTCCGCACCATTGCCGACATAGACGCAATGAAGCCCGCCTTCACACCAGGAAAAAAGCTCATCATTATAGGTGGCGGTTATATTGGTCTCGAGACAGCCGCAGTTGCCTGTAAAATGGGCCTCGAAACCACAGTCATTGAAGCCGCAGATAGAGTACTCGCGCGCGTGACTGACCCGATCATGTCAGCTTTTTATCAACGCGTCCATGCAGAAGAGGGCGTGACTATCCTAACCGGTACTGGTGTTGCGGGCCTCCATGGAACTGATGGTTCGGTCTCAGGGGTTGAACTGTCAGATGGAAGAATTCTTGAAGCAGATTGCGTTGTTGTCGGTATAGGTATTGTACCCAATATTGAATTGGCGGAAGCCGCCGGCCTCGATGTGGATAACGGTATTGTTGTAAATGAGATGGCACGCACATCCCATCCGGATATTTATGCTGCCGGAGATTGCACCCAGCACCCAAATGATTTGCTGGGTCGTCGCCTGCGCCTCGAGTCGGTTCAAAACGCCATTGAACAAGGTAAAGCTTCAGCCAGCGATATTCTCGGCGCACCCGTCGCCTATCACCAAATCCCTTGGTTTTGGTCCGACCAATATGACGTAAAGCTCCAGATTGTTGGCATGTCAGGCGATCATGACAAAGTGGTCACACGCGGCGACTTAAACAGCCGCTCCTTCGCCGTATTCTACTTTAAAGGTGACCAACTCATCGCCGTCGATGCAGTAAACCGACCGGGCGAGTTTATGGTCGCCAAGAAGCTAGTGCATCGGGCCGCAGAGGGCGATGTTTTTGATCCCGAAAAACTATCAGATGAAAGCCTGTCTGCTAAAGACTTGATGGCTCTTTAATCTGAGAATTTTAATATCTGTAATGTTCTGGCTTGAACGGGCCTTGCTGAGCCACCCCAATATAGCTGGCTTGTTCGTCTGAAAGCTTTGTTAGCTTCGCACCTAACTTGGCAAGGTGAAGTGTTGCCACCTTTTCATCAAGATGCTTCGGCAACACATAAACTTTACGCTCATAGTTAGCATGGTTCTGCCATAGTTCAATTTGCGCCAGCACCTGATTGGTAAAAGACGCACTCATCACAAAGCTTGGGTGACCTGTGGCACAACCTAGATTGAGCAGGCGACCTTCAGCCAACAGAATAATCCGCTTACCATCGGCAAATTCAACCTCATCGACTTGAGGCTTCACATTATGCCATTTTTGATTTCTCAGCGCTTCAACCTGAATCTCACTATCAAAGTGACCAATGTTACCAACAATCGCACGGTCTTTCATATCCCGCATATGGTCTACAGTAATCACATCTTTATTACCTGTTGCCGAAATGAAGATGTCACCAATTGGCGCTGCTTCATCCATAGTAATGACTTCATACCCTTCCATCGCAGCTTGAAGGGCACAAATCGGGTCAATCTCGGTAACCATGACACGTGCACCTTGACTACGGAGACTTTCTGCAGACCCTTTGCCAACATCACCAAAACCACAAACAACTGCGATTTTACCGGCAATCATTACATCTGTTGCGCGCTTAACGCCATCAACGAGGCTTTCGCGACAACCATAAAGATTGTCAAATTTGGATTTTGTTACACTGTCATTAACATTAATCGCCGGCGTACGGAGCGTGCCGTTCTGTTCCATTTCATAAAGACGCAATACGCCAGTCGTTGTTTCCTCGGAAACACCACGCACATCGTCCAGTAATTCAGGATATTTCTCATGCATAATGACTGTCAAATCGCCGCCATCGTCCAGCAGGATATTCGGTGTCCAGCCATCAGGGCCTTTAATAGTCTGCTCAACACACCACCAATATTCTTCCTCGGTCTCACCTTTCCAGGCAAATACAGGGATACCTTCAGCGGCAATCGCAGCAGCAGCGTGATCTTGCGTAGAGAAAATATTACAACTTGACCAACGGATTTCAGCGCCAAGAGCAATCAGAGTTTCAATCAATACGGCTGTTTGGATTGTCATATGAAGACAACCTGTAATACGCGCACCGCTCAGTGGCTTATCTTCACCAAATTCATCTCTGAGTGCCATAAGTCCAGGCATCTCTGTTTCCGCAATCGCAATTTCTTTTCTGCCCCAGTCAGCGAGGCTCATATCTGCGACTTTATAATCTTCAGCCATGTTGTATCTCCATTAATTTATCGGTTTTTTATCAGCCAGAAAGGTCGAAGGCAATAACAATATAAAGATTTCTTTATATGTTTTGCAGCGCCTTTATTTGATAGATATGTGAGCCGACAGGCTAAAAAACCAGCAAGACTCTAAAATCATTAGAATTTTTACTATTATGGAGCGCTCTCTTCGGCATCATTCTCACCAAAACCGTTTTGCACAAGTGCGACCAGTTCGGCCAATGCAACATCAGCATCGGTGCCCTCAGCTGATATTTTTATAGAACAACCGAGACTTGCTGCCAGCATCATCAGACCCATTATTGAAGTACCGGGAACACTTGTCCCCTCACGCATAACATCAATTTTTGCGTCAAAACTGCGCGCACAAGTGACAAATTTAGCTGAAGCACGCGCATGAAGGCCGCGTTTGTTGGTTATCTCCACAACTGCTTCAGGCATTAATCTTCTTTTCGGCTAAGAACTTTACTGGCTACAGAAATATATTTCCGCGCCGAGTCTTGAGCCGCTTCAACAGCTTCCTCGAGACCCATTTTTTCACGCACACCAACAAGTTTGATAAGCATAGGCAGATTTACACCTGCAATCACCTCAACACGCCCGTGATCTAGCAGAGAAATAGCGAGATTAGATGGTGTGCCACCGAACATATCAGTTAACAAAATCACACCATCACCGCTATCAACATCTTTGGTGGCGACGGCAATGTCTTCCCGTCTTTTTTCCATATCATCGTCTGGGCCAATACAAATGGCCTCAAGCTGTTGTTGATCACCTACAACATGCTCAAGCGCAGATCTGAATTCATTGGCGAGGCCGCCATGTGTCACTATCACAAGACCAATCATATTATCTCCTCTTATTACCATGCCTGACCAATTCGTCTCAATCAAGACAGACTTTGTGTCACAGTTTACCCGTTAAAAAGCATCTCTTTTTTTAGAAGATTTGTCGCAAGCCACAATTTATCGGCACTGCTCGCCTCATGACCAGCCAGTTTCAGTAAGGGGAGAGACAGGCCTTGTATTTCTTTTTCACTTTTCTCAGGAATGAGCGGCACATCCGCATGAGGTACAAGTTCAATTATCAGATGCAACGGCACGGGCACTATGTAGTCAAAATTTACAATGCCAATACCATGAATTTGCATCAACCCTTGCAACCCTTCGGGGGGGCGCGCCATCAAAATTTTATGCTCACGCTCGATAATAACCTGATCATCTGCGACAAGAGTGCCGCGCCCTGAATTAATCATTGCCAATGCAAGTTCGGTTTTACCACTGGCGGCATCCCCTAAAATCAGCACACCGGTTTCATTGACCCACAAGCAATTTCCGTGAAGCGAAGCTATATTTTGCAAGTTTGTCATGAACGCTCCATCTGTGTTTTATTTTCCTTGATGTGGCAAAAATAAAGTGAACCGCGCACCATAGGCGTTAATCCGGTTGCGAGCGGTCACATTGCCCCCATGCGCTCTGGCGATTTGTTGCGAAATTGAAAGACCGAGTCCTGAATGAAGGTCATGCCCATTTGGACGATCTGTATAAAATCGTTCAAAAATTTTATGCTCTACCCCATCAGGTAGACCTGGCCCTGCATCATCTACATGAATAAAAATACCTGTCCGGTCACTATCCAAACGCACTGTAATTTCCTTCGCCGGAGAAAAAGACAGTGCATTATCCAGCAGGTTACGAATGATTTGAGCAATCCGGTCTCTTTGCGCATTAATGCTCACCTGCGCCTTTATTTTTAGCTGAATATCGCCATTCACGAGTGGAACCATTTGCTTCAGCAAATCCGAAAGGTCAAAGTTTTCAGCGGCTGCCCGTCCCAACTCTGCATCAAGGCGGGAGGCTTCTGATATATCTGTAATCAGGCGGTTCATGCGTAATATATCCGCCTGCAAAATTTCCATAAGCTGCTTACGCGCTCCGTCATCAGTGGTTGAGGCAAGCGACTGGACTGCACTGTTAATTGATGCAAGAGGGTTTTTCAGTTCATGGGCAACATCAGCTGCAAAATTTTCAATCGTGTCCAGCCGGTTTATTAAACGGGTCAGCATATCCCGTAAAGCTAAAGATAGTTCGCCGATTTCATCCTGACGGTCAGAAAAATCCGGCACAGTGTCAGGTGCAGGTAACGATCCGCCAGCCGCTTGAAATGCCTTAATAGCCGTCGCCAGACGACGCACAGGCATGGTAATAGTCCCGGCGAGGGCAAATGATAAAATCAACGTCACACCCAGCACAACAAGAAAAACTTTGGCCAAAAAGGTGCGCTCTTCCGCAACCAGACGATCAATCTCTCCTGGTGGGCTGGTCAGCAATAGAACGCCAATAATTGCTCGATAATGTTGAACCGGCACAGCAACCATCACAATATCGTCACCATTGGGAGTTCTTTGAGCCGATGCGCGCATCTCTCCCTGCATTGCTGTATTAATGGCATTCAGCACAGCATCGCCCTTACCGGCTTTATCTGGATCGGTTGGCTTGAAATTATTCGCGGGGGCAGTATCATTTTGCGTGGCGAATGACGGTGGCGGTAAATCGCGGGAAATGACAGCACCGGAATGAAGCAAAACATCGCTATCAATCACCAATTGCCCCTGACGATTATAAACCCGAGCCCGATTTAATGTAGGTGCAATGATGCGTCTTAGAATTTGCTCAGTCAGTTCTGCATTCAGACGTGGAGCCATAATTTGTCCAGCTTGTATGGCGTCTTCATCGGTCTCAATATCATTAACAATATCACCGGTATCGGTATCATCTCCGGCGGACTCGCCCAGAGCCTCCGCAATAATCTGCGCTTGCACCTCAAGACTTTGGGTATAGGCATCGGTAAGGCTTTCTCGGGTCTGACCTAAAAACAAAATACCAGCAAAAAAACCCAACAGTCCGAGGCTGTTAATCATCACCAGACGCGCTGAGAGACCAGATTTTAAAAAACCCAACCCCTTCACGCCTTATACCTGTACCCGACACCATAAAGTGTCTCAATCGCATCAAAATTTTGGTCTGTTTTTTTGAACTTACGGCGGAGTCTTTTTATGTGGCTATCTATTGTACGGTCATCAACATAGACCTGATCCTCATAAGCTGCATCCATCAACGCATCCCGACTTTTGACGAAACCTGGACGTTGCGCCAGGGCTTCAAGTATCAAAAACTCCGTCACTGTTAAATTAACTGGCTGGCCTTCCCATAAGCATTCATGCCGCGCCGCATCCAGCCTTAACCCGCCACGCTCCATAATATCATCCTCATCTTCTGATACGACCTGCCGCGCTTTTGTACGACGTAAAATAGTGCGCACGCGTTCAATCAATAGTCGCTGAGAAAACGGCTTGGTAATATAGTCATCAGCCCCCATCTTAAGGCCAATAAGCTCATCAATTTCGTCGTCTTTGGAAGTCAGATAAATCACAGGCAATTCATGCGTGGCGCGCAATCGACGAAGAAGTTCAAGGCCATCCATTTTGGGCATTTTGATATCAAAAATACCGATATCAAAGCTTTCTGAAGGTTGAGAGGTCAAAGCTTCCAGCGCGGCGGCACCATCCTCAAAAGACTCCACATCAAAACCTTCTCCCCTCAAAGCCAAAGAAAGCGAAGCCACAATGTTTTTGTCGTCATCTACAAGTGCAATACGTGTCAAATTATCCTCTCTATTCTTTTTATCCCTTCTACACCTTTTTTGGGAAAACTTTCGATACCCTCCCCAAATAAGCTGTTGCTAAGCTCTAGTTTAGCTCTAACTTAACTGTTCACAAGCTGGATAATTTTAAGTTGCAGAGTCAAATGTTCCGCGCTTAATGTGTGCCATTGTAAATAATTTAAACAGATAAAAAGTTTCTTTGATATGCTTTTTTCTTTTGTGATTTATGCTTAAAGGGTTTAATAGGTATTGCCATTATGGATCAGACTGGTTTTAACAAAAGTAAATTTGGCCCCGATCTTCACGGGTTCAACCACCTCAAAGCCCTTCACTGGAATCACCGCCCTGCTGCACTTTACCAGATGTCACTGGAACGTGGCGAAGGTGAAATTGCTGATGGGGGAGCGCTTGTTGTAAAAACCGGCCAACATACAGGCCGTTCAGCTCAAGATAAGTTCATCGTGCGTGACGAGACAACGGAAAACACCATTTGGTGGGACAATAATAAGTCTATCACGGCAGAACAATTTGATAATCTCTATGAAGATATGAAAGCTCACACCGAAGGTCGTGAGCTTTTTATTCAGGATTTGCACGGCGGCGCAGATGTTACACATAGATTGCCAACACGGGTTTATACCGAATTGGCATGGCACTCCCTGTTTATTCAAAACCTTTTAATTGAGCCACCCGCAGAAGACCTTGAAAACTTCAATCCAGAATTTGTGATTGTTAATCTGCCAAGCTTTAAAGCCAACCCGGAGCGTCATGGCTCACGAACCGAGACGATTATTGCGGTTAATTTTGCGCGTAAAATCGTTCTTATTGGCGGCACATCCTATGCTGGTGAAACCAAAAAATCAGTCTTTTCAATGTTGAATTACACTCTGCCGGCAAAAAACGTCATGCCCATGCACTGTTCAGTAAATGTTGGCAGTGAGAATGATGCAGCTGTTTTCTTCGGCCTAAGCGGAACTGGCAAAACGACACTTTCAGCTGACCCAAACCGGACACTTGTTGGTGACGATGAGCATGGCTGGTCAGAGAATGGCGTGTTTAATTTTGAAGGCGGTTGTTATGCCAAAATGATCAATCTCTCCGCAGAAGCGGAGCCGGAAATTCATGCCACCACCCAACGTTTCGGTACCGTACTGGAAAATGTTGTGATGGACCCGCAAACCCGTAAGCTAGATTTTGATGATAATTCTCTTGCCGAAAATTCCCGCGGGGCTTACCCGTTATCATTTATTCCTAATGCATCAGATACAGGGCGCACGAGCCACCCCAAAAGCATAATCATGCTTACAGCGGATGCGTTTTCCGTTTTACCGCCCATCTCACGCCTGACGCCTAGTCAAGCAATGTATCATTTTCTTTCTGGCTATACCGCCAAGGTTGCTGGCACCGAGAAGGGCGTGACAGAACCCGAAGCAACTTTCTCAACTTGTTTTGGCGCACCCTTTATGCCGCGTCATCCATCAGAATACGGCAATCTTTTGCGCGACCTTATCGCCGAGCATAATGCAAGTTGTTGGTTGGTGAACACAGGCTGGACTGGTGGGCCTTACGGCATCGGCAACAGAATGCCGATTAAAGAGACACGCGCTCTATTATCCGCCGCACTGGATGGAAGCTTGAATAATGTCGAATTCCGCATTGACGAAAACTTCGGTTTTGAAGTACCCGTCAGTGTGCCGGGCGTAGACATATCCATCCTGAATCCACGTAACACATGGGATGATAAAGAAGCCTATGATGCTCAGGCACGAAAGCTTGTTGGCATGTTTGTTTCAAACTTCCAAAAATTCATGGACTATGTCGGCAATGATGTGCGCGAGTCTGCTCCTGCTGCTGAATAAGATTTAGAACAGCCGAGAATAATTAAAGTCTCACGCCCCTTTAATGCGCCTCATCCCAGTTCTTGGCCGCTTGGGCTTCCACCACGAGAGGCACAGATAACGATAAGCGAGGGGCGCACGCATTCTGCATCACCTCTCTGACATGTTGCATCAACTTATCGGTTTCAGCCTCCGGAGCCTCAAAAATCAACTCATCATGGACCTGCAATAACATGCGTGATTTTGGTGATTTCTTTTTCAAAACAGCCGGCATGGCTATCATAGCACGGCGGATAATATCAGCTGCTGTACCTTGTATCGGGGCGTTAATAGCAGCGCGTTCAGCAAAGGCGCGGCGCGCCGGTATTTTACTGTCTATCTCACGCAAATAAATTCGCCGCCCGAAAAGGGTGGAGACATAGCCCTGTGCATGGGCCTCTTGCTTGACCGCTTCCATATAATCTTTGATGCCCGGGAACTTCTCAAAATAGGCCTTGATATAGGCACTCGCTTCACCACGTGAAATGCCCAGCTGGTTCGCAAGACCAAAAGCCGAAATGCCATAAATAATTCCGAAATTAATTGCCTTAGCGCGGCGGCGTGTTTCAGATGTCATATCTGCCAAAGGCACACCAAACATTTCTGAGGCCGTCATCGCATGAATATCCTGACCATCAGCAAATGCCTGACGCAGGGAGTCTATATCGGCAATATGCGCGAGCAGTCGCAATTCAATCTGACTATAATCCGCACTCACGAGGAGATTACCCTTCTCTGCAACAAAAGCCGTTCGAATGCGCCGTCCATCCTCTGTACGTATAGGAATATTCTGCAAGTTAGGATCCGACGAAGCTAATCTTCCCGTTGTTGTTGACGCCAGTGAATAAGAAGTGTGAATGCGCCCAGTATCTGGATTGATAAATTCGGGCAAGGCATCTGTATAGGTAGATTTAAGTTTTGCTAATCCGCGCCACGCGAGCACTTGTGCTGCCAAATCATGTCCTTCAGCAGCTAGGCCTTCCAAGACATCCGCACCCGTTCCCCATGCGCCGGTTTTAGTTTTCTTGCCCCCAGGCAGTCCCATTTTATCGAACAAAATATCGCCGAGTTGTTTGGGGCTAGCGATATTAAAAGTCTCACCGGCCAACTTGTAGATATCGTCTTCCATTGCGGCCATTTTCTGAGCAAATTCTCCTGACAAGCGAGAAAGCACATTACGATCAACAGAAATACCGTTTTTCTCCATATCTACAATCACCGGCACAAGGGGTTTCTCGGTTGTCTGATAAACACTCATCACCCTATCCTTGACGAGTTCGGACCGCATCATCTGCCAAAGCCTGAAAGTGATGTCAGCATCCTCTGCGGCATAGGGCGTGGCTTTCTCAAGCGGCACCTGATCAAATGTAATTTGTGACTTGCCCGTCCCCAGCAACTCCTTAATGGAGATAGGCTTATGCCCCAAATAAAGCTCGGAAAGTTCATCCATACCGTGACCGCGCTGACCTGCGGCAAGGGCATAGGACATCAACATCGTGTCCTCAACCGGATGAACCTCAATCTTGCGCTGGGTGAGGACCTGTAAATCGAATTTTGCATTTTGCAGGATTTTCATAATGGATGCATCTTGCAAAAGTGGCTTGAGCCGCGCCAAAACATCCGCCTCTGCGAGTTGCTGTGGCACATCATCGGCAAGAGCAAGCCCTTCACCAATGCCATGCGCGAGCGGAATATAACAGGCGTGACCCGGGCGGGTGGCAAGTGAAACGCCCACCAGACGACAACTCACCGCGTCAAGGCCATCAGTCTCTGTATCAATTGCCACATGACCACTCGCGATAGCCGCTTCAATCCAATCGTCAAGCACAGCCATATCCGTTACACATTCATAAGCTGCGGCATCAATAGGCGGCATCTCAGTCATAACCGATGGCAAGTCATATGCAGCACTTTGTGTTGCACCTGAAGCAGAAGCCGCAGGCGTTTTAGCCGCCAGTTCAGGCGAAGCTTCATAATCCTCAGCACTAAGGTTATAGCGTTTGCCGACACGCTGAGTCAGTGTGTTGAATTCCATTGCCTTTAGGAATCCCATTAACTTCTCAGCCTCTGGCGGTGTCAGACCCATATCATTTAAATCAATCGGCATAGGTATATCCGTTCGAAGCGTTACAAGTTCTCGGCTTATCCGTGCCTGATCAGCAAATTCAATAAGATTCTCACGACGTTTATTCTGTTTAATTTCTCCGGCGCGTTTGAGAAGTGTTTCCAAGTCCCCATATTCATTAATCAACAGGGCCGCCGTTTTAATGCCAATACCCGGCACACCGGGCACATTATCCACGCTGTCACCGGCAAGGGATTGAACATCAATCACACGCTCAGGGCCAACTTCAAATTTTTCCAACACCTCCGCAGGGCCAATTTTCTTATCCTTCATTGTATCAATCATGTTCACCCGTTCAGTCACGAGCTGCATGAGATCTTTATCGGAGGACACAATCGAGACCCGTGCGCCATTTTGCGTGGCAGCATAAGTATAGGCCGCAATCAAATCATCGGCCTCATAGCCCTGCAACTCTACCGAAGGAATACCAAATGCTTTGACGGCTTCACGTACAAGAGGAAATTGAGGCACCAAATCTTCAGGTGGCGCATCTCGATTGGCTTTATACTCTGGGTAGATATCATTTCTGAATGTTTTCCCGGAAGCATCAAAAATTACAGCAAGGTGTGTCGGGCTTTCTTCTGCCGCCATATCATCCATTAGCCGTACCAACATATTGCAGAACCCAGCAACAGCACCAACCGGTAATTTGTCACTTTTTCTGGTGAGTGGCGGCAATGCATGGAAAGCACGAAATATATAACCAGAACCATCAACGAGATAAAGGTGATCAGATTTTTTGAGGCTCATAAGGCCACTCCTTGCTTTTAGTTTTAGTCTTTGCCTTGAACAGACTGCGTGCTAGTTCTGATAATAACTTGAGGAAGAATAATGCAGAATTTAACCAACCCTGACAATAATATTGATGGCGATATTGAGAATGCTATCACAGCAGAGGGGCTAACAAAAACATATCAGGCGAGCGGCAATCAGTCCGAAAAAAAAGCCCTTAAAAGTGTTGATCTTGAGATTCCTCGCGGGATGATTTTTGGCCTTTTGGGGCCTAATGGTGCGGGAAAATCCACTTTCATCAATATTCTTGCCGGACTTGTCATAAAGTCTTCCGGCAAAGCGTCTGTCTGGGGGTTTGATATTGACGAGAATCCTCGCATGGCTCGCGCATCTATAGGAGTTGTCCCTCAAGAAATTAATTTCGACCCCTTCTTCACCCCTCTTGAGTCTCTTGATCTGCAGGCGGGGCTTTATGGGGTTAAGGCGAAACAAAGACGCAGCATGGAAATTCTGGAAACACTGGGTCTTGGCGATAAGGCTAATGCCTATTCGCGCACCCTATCTGGTGGCATGCGACGACGTCTTCTGATTGCCAAAGCCCTCGTGCATCAACCACCTATTCTCGTACTGGACGAACCAACTGCCGGTGTGGATATTGAACTGCGCCACCAACTTTGGACCTATGTTCGCGCCCTTAACGAACAAGGTGTTACGATTGTACTGACAACGCATTATCTTGAAGAAGCGCAAGCGCTGTGTGACCGGATTGCAATTATTGACCATGGCGATCTCGTTATTTGTGATGACACACCAAAACTGTTGACCCTACTGGATAGCAAAACACTTTTGCTTCGTCCCGAAACGACACTCTCTGAGGTTCCTGCAGGTTTGGAGAGTTATCACACAACTCTGCAAGCGGATGGCCGGCTGGCGCTAACATTTAACCCACGAGAAAAAACCGCACTACAAGTGCTGGATGATGTTCGACAAAAAAACATCTCAATTACAGACCTAGAAACAGAAGGTACAAACCTTGAAGATGTGTTCATGAAATTAACGGGCAATCAGACAACCCCACCCGATCAGGCAGATTAATATAATGAAGCGGCTCATCGTCATTTGTGGTGACCAACTCAATCCAATGTCGCAAATTTTCAGTGACTTTGACCCCGAACATGACGCAATCGTTATGACGGAAGCCATTGAGGAAGCCACTCCTAGACAGCATAAAAAAAGACTTATTATGTTTTTTGCGGCCATGCGCCACTTCCGCAATGCCCGCCGTGCCGAGGGGAAGCAAGTATTTTATTATGCGCTTGATGATGCAACTGAAAAACAAGAAGCACCTCAAAGCATTGCCGAGGGCATGCTGCGCGCTGCAAAAGAATTCGAACCGGATCAAATATTTATTACTCGTACCGGGGACTGGCGTGTTCAAGAAGCCCTCACTAAAGCTGCAGGCAATCGGTTGGTGATGGTGGAGGATGATCATTTTTTCACCACGCCGGATGATTTTGCAAAATTTTCAGAAGGCCGTAAAAAACTTGTTCTGGAAGATTTTTATCGCCCGCTAAGGCGCAAAACCGGCTGGTTAATGGATGGTAACAATCCCGTTGGCGGGCAATGGAATTTTGACAAAGATAATCGTAAAAGTTTCGGTAAAGACGGCCCCCCTCTCATCCCCACGCGCCAACCCTTTGAGCCAGATGATGTCACGCGTTCAGTTCAAGCTATGGTTGACCGCATGTTCCCCGATGCACCCGGGAAAAGTGAAGGGTTTGCCGAACCCGTAACACCGGATCAAGCGCGACAGGCACTTAAGGATTTTATCACCTATCGGCTACCGGATTTTGGCACCTATGAGGACGCCATCGCTACAGGATATGTGACGCTCTATCATTCCAGACTGTCAGCGGCGATGAATTTACATCTGATTTCCCCAAAGGAAGTTTGCGAAGCTGCCCTTGAAGCCTATGAAAAAGGGGATGCCCCTATTAACGCTGTCGAAGGTTTTATCCGCCAAATTTTGGGGTGGCGAGAATTTGTACGGGGGCTTTACTGGCACTATATGCCGGATTATGCAGCATTAAATAAGCTTGATGCCAATGAAGAGGTCCCAGAATTCTTCTGGACAGGCGAAACCGATATGGCCTGTGTTGCCGACGCACTTAACAGCGTGTTGTCGGAAGGTTATGCCCATCATATTCAGCGACTGATGGTCCTCGGACTATTTCTGATGCAATATGGCGCGAACCCTTATGCCGTGCATGAGTGGCATATGGGGCTTTATCTGGATGCAATTGACTGGGTGTCTCTGCCAAATGTCGTCGGCATGAGCCAGTTTGGTGATGGCGGCATTATGGGGACAAAACCTTATGCGGCCTCAGGAGCCTATATTGATCGCATGTCCGATTGTTGTAAGACCTGCCCTTATACGCCCAAAAAAGCACATGGGCCGGAAGCTTGCCCTGTTACCGCCCTGTATTGGGATTTTCTTGCTCAACATGAACAGCAGTTTAGGAAAAATCCACGCATGGCATTCCAGTTAAAAAACCTCGACAGGAAAGACCCCGAAGAACTCGCTTCAATTCGAGACACTGCTAAAGCACTCCGTAATAAATGTGCGCGTGGCACAAGAATTTAAAAATTTAAGAAAAGTTAGCTATCTTCCTCAAGGGGCAAGCGCCCTCGAAGGGTAAGTGGTAATTGTAACAACATAAAAATTCCTGTTGCCGGTGACATAACAAAAGTTCTGAAGATTACCCAATTTTCTTCACTTAAATAGCGCCAAGCCAATTCATTACCGATAGCCGCAGTTAGGAAAAAAAGTCCCCAGCGAAGACTGAGCTGAAACCATGTTTTCTCGGTTAACCTAAATTGAGTGCCGAAAAAAACCTGCATCATGGCTTTCCCGCGCAACAGCCCACCAAGCAAAACACCCGCCATAACAAGTGAAGAAATTGTAGGTTGGATTTTAATCAGTAATTTTTCGGATGACAAAATCGCTGTAGCTGTCAACACACCAGAAAACAACGTTGAAAAAACCACAAATTTGGCTACACGCCGCTCAACCAGCCAGAAATATAGCAACATGAAAGCCGAAACGGTGACCCCCGCTATTGCTGCCGCATAAAGCCCATAAAGGCGATAAAATATGAAAAAACTCGCCAGAGGCAAAATTTCACTAAAAAAAGACCCGAGACGCATTGATTTAGAATGGTTCATAGATTGCCCCTCTTAGCAGCTTTTGTGACGCTTTTAGGTGGGTTTTGAGCAGATTTGGGTGATCTACAGAAGAATGGATGATGTCTGTCATATTATATTTACGCAAAAATATAATAGATAGATGTCTTTTGTTATTGCAACTTATTCTTACTTAGAATAAGAGTCTTTCTGAGAATAGTTCTCAATCGCAATAAGATTGCAGCTAACCCTAGATTGCAATGCCTACAATAATGGATTTATCGGAGACATAGCGTGTCAATAACTGCAAATATCTTTAAATCGACAGCTCTTACCCTCAGCTTAATCGCCGGGCTTTTCAACGCCGAAACTGTTTTGGCGCAAGTGACAGACGAAGTTGTTGTAGAAGGTAGATATCTTTACACCGACCAGGTGAATGCCCTTAAAACACCTGTGCCGATTTTAAATGTACCCCAAAGCTTATCCATCATCACAAATGTAGACATCCGCCAGCAAGGTTTCAGAGAATTAGCCGATATTGCTCGGTATACGCCGGGTGTGAATACATCGCAGGGGGAAGGTCACCGCGACTCTATCGTTTTTAGAGGTGTGCGTTCCACAGCAGATTTCTATCTCGACGGCGTCCGAGACGATGTTCAGTATTACCGCTCTTTATATAATCTCGAGCAGGTTGAAGTTCTTCGTGGCCCAAACGCTCTTCTCTTTGGTCGTGGCGGCACGGGTGGTATTGTTAATCGTGTGACGAAAAAAGCGACTACTGGCGAAACATATGGTGCGATTGATATCGGAGCTGATAGTTTTGGCGCCTATGATGTCGCGGGTGACTACAATATCGCGACGAGTGACAAAACTGCTCTTCGCATCAATGCCCATTATGACGCCTTGGAAAATCATAGAGATTTTTATGATGGCGAGCGCATCGGATTTAATCCGACCTTAAAGATTGAATTGAGCGCCCAAACAACTTTAGACCTCTCCTATGAATATGCCGACCATGAGAGATTTATCGATCGTGGCATTCCAACCCAAAACGGTGAGCCAGTTGAAGCATTTGAAAAAATCACTTTTGGCGACAAAAACATAAACCTCACAACACTTGAGGCACAAATTTTTCGTGGTCTTCTGAGTCATGAATTCTCAGATACTATGAAGGGTAATTTGACAGTTCATTATGGTGACTATGAGAAAATGTACAAAAACCTCTACTCCTCGGGCTATGACGGGACCAATGTGACCATGGACGGTTATGAAGACCCAACCGAACGTACCAATATGATTATCTCAGGTAATCTCATTAAAGAGTTCGATTTGGGCAGCACCCAGCATGTCTTACTGGTAGGGCTGGAGCATATTGAAACCGAAAATGAGAATTTGCGTTACAACACCTTCTGGTCGACGACCGGCAATGACAAAGAAACCTTCAACGTTACTCGCCCCATGAACTTTACAGTCAATTCGGGCGGTGTGGCGACAAGTGTTGATTTCACAACTGATTTAAGCAATCAGACCAAGTCTGACATAACTGTCACATCCTTTTTGCTTCAGGATCAGATTGACGTCTCCGAAAAATTCAAAATCATGCTGGGTGCACGTCTGGATAATTTTGACATCACGGTAGATGATATTGATGATGCGACTTCAGCCTCCAGAAAAGATGAGGAAGTTTCACCCCGTGCTGGCCTGATTTACAAACCACAGGAAAATCTTTCTCTTTACGCAAGTTACAGCGAAAGCTTCCTGCCTCGCTCCGGAGAACAATTCAAGAAACTGTCAGCAAATGATTCCCGACTTGACCCGGATGTTTTTGAAAATGTCGAATTCGGTATCAAATGGGACATCAGGCCAAATTTGAGCTTCACCATGAGTTACTTTGACAGTGAGCAAACGCAAGCTGTGCGGGATAGTGTAACCGGCGAGGCTTCAGAAGTGTTGGGGCTGTCAGTAGACGGCATTGAGCTGGAACTTAAAGGCCAACTAACTGACCAACTCACTATCGCAGCCGGCTACAGTAATTTTGACGGTGAAACCAGCTCAGGCGGGGAACCGCGTGAAATTCCCGAATATACTTTCTCAGTCTGGAGCACCTATCAGGTTACTGAGAAACTGGGCGTCGGCCTTGGCGTGACACATCAAGGCGAGTCCAATATCAAAAATGATAGCGCAACCCCTATCCTGCCGGATTACACACGGGTCGACTTGGCTGCTTATTACGATATTGATGAGGATATGACGCTTCAACTCAACATTGAAAATTTAACTGATGAGTTGTACTTCCCACATGCGCATAGCACTCATCAAGCCACAGTGGGCGAGCCGCTAAATGCACGCGTTTCTATTCGCAGGAATTTCTAGGCAAACCTTAAGTCTAGATAAGTTATAGGGAGACAGCCTCAGGCGCGCGCGGGGAATTAGCGAGTGACAACTTTCCCCTCCCGTCCTCCAACCGAGAACTGTCTCCCTATTTAATTATTCCATACTAAATGTGAGACCGGCATTGGCCTCAAGTCGGGAAACAAGCTTATCGCCCATAGCGGAAGCGGCGGTATAAATACCTCCCTTAAGTTCCCCACAATCTTGCACCAGACACAAAGCACTCTCCGCAATCATTTTGGAGGTCGAGCCATATCCCGGATCCATATCTCCTTTAACGGAGGCTTTGAGGACTGAACCATCTGCGCCTTCAGCGAGAAACAGCACATCATAATTGCCGGACTCACGCTTTTCCTTTGACGGGCCTTCCCCCGGCTGAGGCACATCATCACCATCAAGTGGTGAGGCTTTGGCAACGAATTCAGCAACAGCTTTGCCCTCGTCTCCCACACCCGTCACCATCATTTCGTCATAAAGAAAATCCTCACCATAGGCATAATCCATAAGAGCATTTGAGCGGTGAACATTTTTAGTGTTAATCGCTGCCATGATAAAAGGCGCAACCCATGCCCCCAGCACTTCATCTTCATAAGGCTTGTTATCAGCGGGTTGCTCCGGGCCGGCTTTGCCAGCCAGACAGAAAGGGTCAATCAGCACGTTGAAAAGCTCCGGGCGTGTCTCTAAAGATTTCACGGTTTCTTTAAATGACGCGGCAGTACCACCGGAAAACTCGCCATTCATTGCGCGAACACGACCTCTGACACGTCCTGCTGGCTTACCCCATTTTTCAATGGCTGCTTTTTGAACATATTGCACACCTAAATCAAATGGAACTGAGTCAAAGCCACAGCTAAACACCAGACGAGCGCCGCTATTGCTGGCTGTATCCTGATATTTACCAATCATGTCATACATCCAGCCCGGCTCACCGCATAAATCAACATAATGCGTACCCGCATCGGCGCAGGCTTTGAGCAAACCCTCTCCATAAAGCTGATAAGGCCCTGTCGTTGTTAGAACAACATCTGTCCGAGCAACCATATTTTTTAAAGAGGCCTCGTCATCAGAGTCGGCGATGATTAGCGGCACATCACCTGCACCCACTTCTTCTCTGACTGATTTAAGCTTTTCTTCATTACGACCGGCCATAGCCCATTTCAGATTGTCGCCATATTGTGCAGCAAGGTATTCAGCAACCAAACGCCCTGTAAAGCCGCTGGCACCATACACAACCAGACTGAATTCTTTTTCATTATTCATAATCGTAGTCCCCTCTGAACTATTTTCACATTATTGCTCAACCTAGACACATATTCTGCCAGACGCAATAAAAGCTCCTAACGGATAAACCAATTGTTTCTTCCTTCAGAATTATTGGTATTATCAGGTAATAAAAAAAGAAAAATAAAATGGTAGAATCTATAAAATTATCAGAGACGTCAGCACTGGTACTGCGTTTTTTGCAGGGTCAGGTTTATCACTCCAAAGCTGTAAAGGATTATCTTTCCCATCTCGACCTGTCAGCCGGAAAGAGCCTACATGATGATTGTAATGCTATTTGGCCGCAATATGCGGAAGTCATTTTCAATCGCAAGTACACGATCCTCCATCATATCAATGAAACTTTGGCTAAAAACCCTTCACTGCAAATCATATCAGGTGCCGCAGGTCTTGACCCGCTGGGGTTGGAATTGACGCAACGCCACAATGATTTAGACATTTTTGAAATTGACCGCGAACAAATGTCCATAAAAGCAGAATTAATCAGTAATCCAAGACTTCATCTTATTGAGGGCGATCTTGCCGACACATCGTCAATTATCGACAAATTGAAACGCGCTGGTTGGCATCAGCACAGACCAACTTTTTTGATTATGGAAGGTATCAGCTATTATCTGACACCTAATATTCTGAAAAATTTTGTTACAGCCATAAAACCTCAATATGCCATTTTCGACCATTTGCGGGAAAGTGGCATGAACGAAGCGGCGGACATTATCGGCTCGAAGGTATTTGACCTTATTCAGAACTATATCAAAATGGATAAAATCCAACGCTATGACGCCTCGTCTTTAAGTAAATTACTGGGTATGAAGATAAGTAATAACTGGTCTCTCTGCGCGATGGAACGTCAGCGCACAGGGAACAATCTTCACTTCCTCTCAGACGATTTTGGCTGGATAGACGTAACAGCTTTTGAGACCACTTAAAGACACTTAATCCTCACAAGCCGTATAAGCCATATAAGCAGGAGAGAGCGCTATTCTTTGCGGGCGAACATTTCTTGGCGCAAAGATTGATTGGTTTTTAAAGTTTTTTTAAGCTCGGCCTCACGGGACATTGCTGCCCCACGGGTTTTAAATGTTTCAAAATGTAAAATCTGCCAAACTCGGCCTCTGGTGGCCTTAGCGCCTTTTCCAGCATTGTGGGCTGCTAGTCGTTTTTCAAGATCATGCGTCCAACCAGAATAAAGACGCGGACTCCCGCCCTTGGCGCAATCGGACCATGAGCCAAGCACATAGGCATAGCAAGGCTTCACTTGTGCTTTTTCGTCCACTTTATTGGATGTAACCATTGACTATCTTTCTAAGGCATAATCGAGCACTAGGCTTGCATAATCACTTAAAAATCGTAAATTGGCTAATCACAAAAGAGGTAAATATGACCACTCAAATAATACGCCATGATTGGACTGCAGATGAAGTGCAGACCCTTTTTGACCTCCCTTTCAATGATCTGATTTTTAAAGCCCAGACAATTCATCGGAAATTTTTCAATCCGAATGAAGTACAAATGTGCCAGCTTCTATCTATTAAAACAGGTGGGTGTCCAGAGGATTGTGGCTATTGCAGCCAATCGGCATTTGCCGAGTCAGATTTGGGCGCCAGCAAACTCATGGCCGTTGAAGAAGTTTTGAGCGAAGCACGTAAAGCCAAAGAAGGCGGCGCAACACGCTATTGTATGGGCGCAGCATGGCGTTCACCAAAAGACCGGGATATGGAAAACCTTAAGGCTATGATAAGCGGCGTACGGGACATGGGTATGGAAACATGCGCAACACTCGGCATGCTGACTGAGGAGCAAGCAAAAGAATTAGCTGCTGCCGGGTTGGATTATTATAATCACAACATAGATACCTCCGAAGAATTTTACGCTGAAATCATCACAACAAGAACCTTCCAAGATCGCCTTGATACGCTCGATGTGGTTAGAGATAGTGGCATGAAAGTCTGCTGTGGCGGCATTATTGGGATGGGAGAGAAAATACTTGATCGAGCTGAGATGCTTCGCACACTGGCAAATCTTGCCACCCACCCGGACTCTATTCCGATTAACCAGCTCATTGCCATTCCCGGTACTAAGCTTGAAAATGTCAATCTTCCCCATTCAATTGACTTTGTCCGTTGTATCGCTGTCGCTCGAATAATGATGCCCCGATCTACTGTGAGACTTTCGGCAGGGCGTGAAGAAATGTCAGATGAAATGCAGGCACTGTGTTTCTTTGCTGGTGCAAATTCAATTTTTGTCGGTGATGAACTGCTAACAACTGACAATCCGGGACGCGATAAGGATGCCGCCCTGATGTCTAAATTGGGTATCGAGGCGCTTCCGGCTTTTGAAGAGCCGGCCTTGGATAAAGAGCCAACGAATAGTCATATCTCCACCTCTTTACAGGAGAAGAGGGCTTAACAGCTTTAGTTCTCTTCTAATTTATCGGGGTGCGCGTTTAGCAAGAATTCTTTGTAACGTGCGACGATGCATATTTAACCGCCGCGCCGTCTCAGAAACATTGCGGTCGCAAAGCTCATATACACGCTGAATATGCTCCCACCTTACACGGTCTGCAGACATAGGGTTTTCAGGTGGTTTTGGTTTGGAGGCACCATTTACCGTAAGAGCCGCTTCGATCTCATCAGCATCGGCAGGCTTGGCAAGATAATCCACCGCTCCCTTTTTAACAGCTTCAACAGCAGTTGTGATATTACCATAACCGGTGAGCATAATCACACGCCCATCAGGGTTCGCCTGTTGGACAGCTTCAATAACATCCATGCCATTACCATCCTGAAGACGCATATCCACGACAGCGTAGGCAGGCTTGACGCTTTTAGCCAGCACCAACCCTTCAGCCACATTATCAGCAATACTGACGATATACCCACGACGTTCCATAGCACGGGCAAGCCGTGTCAACCATGGCAGGTCGTCGTCAACCAAAAGCATGGTTTTACCCTCTGGGAGTATGCTTTCTTCTGTATCTTGCGCATTATCAGTCACAATATCCTCATTAACCGATGCAGGTTCTAACATATATATAGGTTAACAAACTCAATACGCAAATTTGCAGCTAATGGTTCTGAGAACTTTTGGTGATTATTGCTATTTCAAGCTTCAGGAATAGTCTCTAAAAGCGCACGTGACCATGTTATTTTAATCACTGCCCCCTTTTCAGGTGATGTTTTATTTGTCGCCACGACTTGTCCACCGGTTCTCTCCAGCAAAGTTTTGGCAATAAAAAACCCTAAACCCATGCCAGATTGCGCTGTCATATCGCCTGAAGCCGGACGCGAGGTCAACCAAGGTTCACCCAATCGGGGAAGAATATCATAGGCAAAGCCCGGACCGTCATCAGACACACAAATTTCAATACTTTGCGCCTCAATTCTGGACGTAACAGCGACCGAATTTATTGCAAATTCTCCTGCATTCTCAATGAGATTTCCTAGACCATAAATAATTTCAGGCTGTCGGATAACATAAGGCTCGGATATGTCCTCAGGCTCAATCTTTACGAAGATATCCTTATCATGCCCGCCAGCTTCATCAATGGCTTCTTGTATAAGTGCAGACAGGGACATACGAGAAAAAATAGTGTCTCCCTGATCAGATTGTGTAGTTAGAGAGGACAGTATTTCCTTGCAACGCTTTGTTTCGGTGAGCAAAGATTGCAAATCCTCTGCTAACTCACTGTCCACGAGTGGGCTAGATTGTAATTCCTTAGCTATCAGACCGATTGTCCCAAGTGGTGTCCCAAGCTGATGAGCGGCGGCGGCAGCCAATCCATCCAGGGCAGATAATCTGTGCTCCCGGGCAAGCACTTGTTGCAAGGCCGTACTCGCTGCAGTCATCCGACGTCCCTCATGGCTAATGCGCCAGACGTAAGCCGAAATAAATGCCAAACCAAGCATTAAGGCCGCCCAAACGCCAAGCAGATAAATTTCAGGAAAATTCGGTGGCTCCCCTTTCCAAGGCAGCGGCATATGGAAATAGGCCAACAAGCTGATAGCCGCACAAGACACACCCACCAACAACAAAGTGGCTCTTGCAGTCAAAACCGTTGCGGAGACAGTCACGGGTGCAAGAATCATCACAATAAAAGGATTAGCAAGACCGCCTGTCATAAACAAAAGCGCAGTCAACTGCAGTAAATCATACAATAGATAGGCTGCAGCAAATTTTGGCGATAGACGATAATTCGATGGATAATAAAGCCAAAGGCCAATATTGACCGCCACGGACATTAAGACCAGCCCAATACACGGCAAAAGTGGCATTTGGTACTCAAGCACAAAGCCTACAATAAAAATTGTTACCGATTGTCCGGAAACCGCCAGCCAACGTAGTAGTGTTTGCACCCGCAGAAGCACCCCCGCATCACGGGTCAGAAACTGAGCTGATTGGCGAGTGCCACCATAAAAATTAGCGTCAGCGATTTTTTCAGACATTTACTCTTGAGCTTCTAAATAAGATACAATTTTCCGATGGCGTTGTTCACGTGCCCAATCGAGTGCCGTCCGACCGGTTAAATCCGTATCGTCAGGATAAGCGCCGTTTTCTATCAGCACCTTCACAGCCTCAAGGTGACCATTTCGTGCGGCCCTAATAAGCGGCACTTCACGGCGCAGACCTGTTTTATCAGGGTCTGCACCTCCTTTTAGCAAATGTTCGAGGATAGCTGAATAACCTGCCGCTGCAGCCACCCCAAGCGGCGTCCGGTTGTTGAGGCCGCGATCATTGACCCTAGCCCCTCTTGAAATCAGATACCTAACACCAAGTTCATAACCGTTTTCTGAAACAATAACGAGCACTGGGTCACCTTCACGGCTTCGACTATTGGGGCTATGGCCTTCAATAAATCCGCGCTCCATGACGCCGACGCTATTACTTTTTGCGCCCTTAACCATGTCATTTTCTTTACCAAAACCTTGAGCATTGGCTCCCAACGGAACAGTTAAGATTGTCAGGCAAAGGCAAAGATAGAGGCAGAAACCGAAGGTCTGAAGTGACCGGAAACCATTTTTTATGTTTTCAAGGTTATCCAATTGCATGGCCGTGACATCCTTATCAAGCGTTTATACTTCTCATTGACACTGTTCAACATTCTGTAGCATAGAATAAGCCTTGTTGCCACGCATACAAAACCCTCTAAACGGAGCTATTAGATTGTCGCCTAAACTCAGAATAACTCTGCTTGCTACTATTGGCTTGCTCGCACTGATTCTCGGCTATCTTGTTGCCGCTCTCACCCGTCCATCACCCCCGTCAAGTCAGCCGGCGCAGACGCTTGCTCTGGATGGTCGGTTTAATCTCATCGACGAAACAGGGCAATCCGTCACGCAAGATAGTTATTTGGGGCGGTTCAGGCTTGTGTATTTTGGGTTCACTTACTGTCCGGATGTT
Organism: uncultured Alphaproteobacteria bacterium; assembly: GCA_938091085.1. Classification (GTDB taxonomy): domain Bacteria; phylum Pseudomonadota; class Alphaproteobacteria; order RS24; family RS24; genus Micropelagius. Next base: position 65,229 of record CALKOC010000021.1, on the reverse strand, counting down.
TGCCCCATGCAACTTGAAGTCGTTAGCCGCGCGCTGGATATTGCAAATATCCCGCCTGAAAAGCTGACAACACTCTTCATCACGCTAGATCCTGAGCGCGACACCCCCGAAGACCTTGCGATTTATACAGATAATTTCCATGAAAACATTACCGGTCTAACTGGGACAGTGAGTCAAATTCAACAAGCTGCAAAAGCCTATAAAGTTTATTTTCAGAAAGTTGCCGACCCTGAAACTACCGGTGGCTATACAGTCGACCATAGTTCAATCGTTTTCTTAATGGGTCCGGATAACACCTATAGACAACATTTCACACATCGTGACAGTGCCGAAGATATTGCCGGAAAAATAACGTCAATCATTGAAGCGGCGAAAAGCTAAATATCGAGATTTGTCACTGACAAGGCATTATCTTGAATAAATTGCCTACGGGTTTCGACAACGTCACCCATAAGTTGTTCAAACAGATTGTTTGTCTCGGCAACATCGCTGATTTTAACCTGCAATAGAGATCTCGCATTATTATCCAACGTTGTTTGCCAAAGTTGGTCAGGATTCATCTCGCCCAAGCCTTTATAGCGTTGCAGACTGAAGCCCTGCTGTCCGATTTCAAGCACTGCATTTAAAAGTTCAGTCGGCGACAAGATGCGTATAGATTTGTCTTTATGATTTAGTTGCGCTGGGCCGAGATAGGTTTCCTGCAATTCCTTGGTCATTTTATCGAGCCTTCGCGCATCCGCTGAACCAATAAGAGGTCCATCGATATGAATTTCCTCGCGAACACCGCGAAGTACACGCCATAAACGCAGACCGCCATCACCTGAAGGCTCTCCGTGCCAGCCGCGCTCAATATCCTCAAAAAGCATATCCAGTCTTTTGGCAATATAGGGAGAGCTTTGTTCAGCGAGATCAGTTTTGGACATAATATCCGGCGTCAACGCTCCCGCAATAGCGGTTTGTTCAATCACAAAATGTGGATATCTGGGCGGCAAGCCAGCCAATATCGACCTAATTTTCAGAGCCTGATTAACCAGTTCACGCAAATCATTTCCTGAAATCTGCTCGCCATTATGCAGAACCAGCACAGCATCCTCGAGCCCTGAATTAATAAGATAATCCTCCAGACCAGCCTCATCCTTGAGGTAAGTCTCTGAAGAATGTTTTTTCACTTTATAAAGCGGTGGTTGGGCAATATAGAGATGCCCGCGCTCGATAATTTCCGGCATTTGTCGATAGAAGAAAGTCAGCAGCAAGGTGCGAATATGCGCTCCATCCACATCAGCATCCGTCATGATAATTATTTTGTGATATCTGAGTTTATCAATATTAAAATCTTCCCGCCCGATACCCGTACCCAGCGCCGTTATCATTGTGCCGATTTCATTGGATGAAAGCATCTTATCAAAGCGGGCGCGTTCAACGTTTAAGATTTTACCTTTAAGAGGCAAAACCGCCTGATTGCGCCTGTTTCTACCTTGTTTTGCAGACCCACCCGCCGAGTCGCCCTCCACTATAAATAATTCGGAAAGCGCGGGGTCTCTCTCCTGACAGTCTGCAAGCTTGCCCGGCAGACTTGAAATATCCAGCGCACCCTTTCGGCGGGTTAGTTCACGCGCTTTACGGGCGGCCTCTCTTGCCATCGCTGCTTCAGCAACTTTAGCAACAATATGCTTTGCCTCATTGGGGTGTTCTTCAAACCAGTTATTCAATACATCATTTACGACGCTCTCAACAACAGGGCGCACTTCGGAAGAAACCAGCTTATCTTTAGTTTGGCTGGAGAATTTGGGATCGGGCACTTTAACCGACAAAACAGCAGTCAGACCTTCACGGCAATCATCACCGGTCAGCGTCACTTTTTCTTTTTTAGCAATGCCACTGGCATTAGCATAATTGTTGACTGTCCGGGTCAGCGCCCCTCGAAAACCAGCCAAATGCGTGCCGCCATCTCGTTGAGGAATATTATTGGTGAAACAAAGCACTGTCTCGTGATAGCTATCATTCCACCACAATGCGATTTCTACCGTGATGCCATCCTTCTCAGAAGCAATCAATACAGGGCTCTCAAGCAAGGGTTGCTTCGCGCGGTCTAGATAACGAGCAAAGGCCTCAAGCCCACCCTCATAAAACAATGTGGTCTTTTTTTCTTCTGCCCCACGCTGATCGCTAAGCTCAATCGTTACGCCGCTATTGAGGAACGCTAATTCACGCAAGCGATGCTCCAGTGTATCAAAACTGAAATCCGTCATTGTGAAGGTGGCATCGGATGGGTGGAAGGTAATCTGGGTGCCGGTTGTATCAGCTTTGCCGGTTTCTTTCAGATCCTCTATCGCCTCACCATGCTCAAACCGCATCGTATGGGTTTTGCCATCACGGTAAATAGTCAGCTCAAGCCAATCTGAAAGCGCATTCACCACAGAAACACCCACACCATGCAGACCGCCAGAAACTTTATAACTATTCTGGTCAAATTTACCGCCGGCATGCAGTTGGGTCATAATCACTTTGGCGGCAGACATATTTTCTTCTTCATGAATTTCTGTTGGAATCCCGCGCCCATTATCCGAAACCGTGACAGAACCGTCAGCATTCAACATGACCGTAACCGTGTCACAATGCCCCGCAAGTGCCTCGTCAATTGCATTATCGACAACCTCATAAACCATGTGGTGCAAGCCCGTGCCATCGTCCGTATCACCGATATACATGCCCGGACGCTTTCTCACAGCCTCAAGGCCTTTGAGAACCTTGATGGAGGACGCACCGTAATCCTCTTCCTGGTTGTCCTCTTTTGACTTTTTCTTTTTATCGCTCATTATTTTCTCCACATGTTATCAGGCGTTCTTGATGAGCTGCCCGTCAAAAGTTAAGTGTGTTCCTGTAAACGCAATCTGCTGAAAAACCGCTGGATCAGTTCCGGTAATCCAGGCCTGTGCACCAAGGTTCTCGATTACCTCAATCAGCGCTGCCCGGCGTGTACCATCCAGATGGGCGGCAACTTCATCCAGCAATAAAAGTGGTACGCGCCCAGTCTCACCCGACATGACACGCGCTTGCGCCAGAACCAGCCCGACAAGCAGAGCTTTTTGTTCACCCGTCGAGCAATCAGATGCGGGCATATCTTTACCCTTATGACGGACGATTAAATCACTGCGATGCGGTCCTTCAAGTGTTCGGCCAACAGATGCGTCAAGCCCGCGCGCTTTCTTCAAATGCAAACGGAAAGCATCTTCAACATCCAGCGCCGAGTCTTGCCGCAAAGCGGCTTCGATCCAGCCTTCAAGTGCAATTTCAGCTTCGGGGAAAGCATCATGGCTATGCTGTAACCCTGACGCCAATGCATCTAGTGCGGTTAGGCGGGCATCCGCAATCGCAACACCCGATACCGCCATATTGCTTTCCAGACTCTCAAGCCAACTATCGGAAGACGGGTCTTCTTGTAAAAGACGATTACGCTCACGCATGGCGCGCTCATAATCTTGAGACATTTTTGCATGTTGCGGCGACAGACCCAACGCATAGCGGTCGAGAAACTTGCGCCGACCAGAGGCACCATCAACAAATAACCTATCCATTGCTGGCGTAAGCCACAATTGAGGCAACATCACAGTAAGACGGTCAAACCCTTTGACGTTTTGTCCATCAATGCGGAGACGGCGCGTATCAGCATTAGGATCAATGCCTACCCCAATTTGAATATCTTCTTCTTGTGTGCGCACCAGCGCCGACACAGACCACCCATGCGCTCCATCCCGCCGCGCCAAATCGGCTAATTTTGCAGTTCGCAAACCCCGCCCCGGGCCGAGCATAGAAATTGCTTCAAGAATATTGGTTTTGCCGACACCATTATCGCCTGACAGAACAACAATTCCCTCGCCAGTAACAATATGAGCTTTCGCATGCGACCTGAAGTCAGTCAGTTTCAGTTCGGCAATAGACGGAGAAAATATTTTATCATTTGCAGTATTTGCCACGCTTCCTTTGGCGCCTTTTATTGCGCCGTCAGGTAAGTCATGGTTGGTTTGAAGCATGCGCCTCAAACCCGCATTGGCATGAGGACATAAAGCGCGTCGGCATCCTGCTCATCGCGAATAAGAGTTGGTGAACCTGAGTCCGCTAATTCAAAGATCGCCATATCACCATCCAACTGACCGGTAATATCCAAAAGATAACGGGCATTAAAACCGATATCGAGTGAATCGGCACTATAACCAACCCCCAATTCATCAGTCGCGCTCCCACTTTCAGGGTTTGAAACTGTGAAGGTTAACGAGTCATTCGCTAAACTAAGCTTAACGGCGCGTGAACGTTCATTAGAAACGGCAGATACTCTGTCCACGCATTGCACGAAAGCTTTGGCGTCTACTGAGAGGCGTTTGTCATTATTAGACGGAATAACACGATTATAATCGGGAAACTTACCGTCAATTAGTTTTGACGTAAGTGAAATATTCTCATGCGAGAAGTTAATCTTGGTTTCAGAAACCTGTGCTGAAACTTCACCACTTGAGTTTTTCAATAATTTTTGAAGCTCATTGACTGTTTTGCGCGGCACAATAATTGCCGGCATCTCATTTGCGCCGACAGGTTGCGGACATTGTGCCTGAGCCAGACGGTGGCCGTCAGTGGCAACAGCGCGTAACATGGATGTGCTATTCTCATCAACAATGTGAAGATAAATGCCGTTTAGATAATGACGTGTATCTTCATTTGAAATAGCAAAACGGGTTTTATCAATCAGCCTAAGCAAATCCCCCGCCGGCAAAGCAAAGGCATGCGGCATGTCACCTAATGTCAGAGATGGGAAGTCCTCACGGGGGAGGCTCTGCAGAACGAAGGAGGAGCTGCCGGAGTTCAAACTCAATTGTGTCGCGGCCTCGTCTTTGGAAAGATTGACCTGACTGCCGGCCGGTAATTTATTAACAATATCATAAAGCATGTGCGCCGGGGCCGTTGTGGCACCAGTTTCGGCAACTTCAGCTTCGATACTCTCTTTGATTTCTATTTCAAGATCAGTCGCTGTAAGCAACAAAGCTCCATTCTGAGCTTCCAGAACAACATTAGACAGGATTGGGATTGTATTTCTTCGCTCCACAACACTCTGAACATGTTCAAGTGCTTTTAGGAGGGCGCCCTGTTCAATTGTCACTTTCATTTCTTCATTATCTCCTAAAGATAGGCATTTCTAAAGGCTCTTAAGCGTCTGCAAGCCGAAAAACGAATCACCCATAGAATATAACACCTAAATGGCCCTTATGACACTATTTAGGTACTGATTTCTTGTCTGTTTTGCCGATTAATTGGGCAGAAAAAAGCTTTATAAGCAGTTATGGGCGATACTGATGCGCAAGATGTAAAAAGTATGACTTGCAGGCGGAGAGATACAGAGTGATTTAAGCCTCAAGACTTCTCAGTAGTAGATCTACATCTTCCTCAATCGAAGGGTCTGACTCGCGCAAGCTCTCTACTTTACGGACAGCATGAATGACTGTTGTATGGTCCCGTCCCCCAAATTTACGACCGATTTCAGGCAAAGACCGAGTCGTTAATTGTTTTGAGAGATACATAGCTATTTGACGCGGACGCGCAACGGCACGCGAGCGCCTCGCCGACAGCATGTCTCCCATACGGACATTATAATAATCAGCAACCTTGCGCTGAATCTGATCAATAGAAATCCGGCGCTCTGACGCACGAAGCAAGTCGCGTAAGATTTCTTTTGCCATCTCAAGCGTTATCGGGCGACCACTAAAGGAAGCGAAAGCCACAACTCTATTAAGCGCACCCTCCAACTCACGAATATTAGTAGCAACACGCTGAGCAAGGAATTCCAAGACCTGCTCGGGAACGGATGCGTCCTTATGATTGCGCATAAGTGTTTCAGCTTTGGACTGCAAAATACCCAATCTCAGTTCATAATCTGTCGGGTGAATGTCTGCGACCAGCCCCCAGCCCAATCGGGACCGGATACGCTCTTCAATACCCTCAAGGTCCGAAGGCGATCTATCAGCCGAAATAATCACCTGATGATTAGCGTCAATCAATGCATTGAAAGTGTGGAAAAACTCTTCTTGGGTAGACTCTTTACCGGCAATGAATTGAATATCATCAACCATTAAAACATCAACTTCGCGGAATTGCTGTTTAAAAGACATCATGTCTTTATATCTGAGCGCTCGAATGAACTGATACATGAATTTTTCTGCCGATGTATAAATCACGCGACGGCTTGGGTCATTACGGCGAATTTCCCAAGCAATAGCGTGCATCAAGTGGGTCTTACCAAGACCAACACCGCCATAAAGGAAAAGTGGATTATGCAGTTTATAGTAAGCCGGATCTCCTTCGGTAATCCGACGGGCAGCAGCATGCGCCATTTCATTGGACTTGCCGACGATGAAGTTATCAAATGTATACCTTGGCTCCAGAGGCGCGCCTACATCATCGTGTGTGCGCTCTTCACTCGGCACTTGATTGACTTGAGTATTTTGAACCGGCTGGGAAGCACGGTTATCCGTGACCACGCGGCTTATGGTCTCTGGCTGGGCGACAGGTTGGTGCATAGCAGGCTGAATGCTGATATTGATTCTGCTAATCGTCTCACTCTCTTTTTTCCAATGACCGAGAATGCGCTTCAGGTAATTCGTTTCAATCCAGCTCCCAATAAACCTCGTGGGTACCTGAATTGTTACTGAGGTAGCGGTTGTTTTCAAAATTTCAAGATGACGGAACCAGCTATTGAAAGTGGCCTCCCCCAATTCGGCTCTTAATCTCGACCTGACCCGGTCCCATTGCCGTTTGGCGATGACAAGGTCATCTGTGGTTTTATCTTGACGATTTTGGTTAGTATTTTCTTCTGACATTCCTGCTCCATCTTGCTTATGCAAGAAATAATCCCTTTATTATTATCATTGCTGAACCCATGGGAGGTTATCTGACTTCCACCCATTGACCTTACCTCTGTGATGTACGCGGTCGGCATCGCCCTCAAAACCTCCAGCAATATTGAAACTCGCTTCATAGCCATTCGCTTTTGCAATTCTGGCAGCAGAAGCAGATCGCGCGCCGGAGCGACACAAAAACAGCACAGGTGGGGTTTTGTTAGGAATGGCAACTTCCAGCATATTTATGAAATCTGCGTTAAGATTCATTTCTGGAAAAACTTGCCAACTTATAAATTTTGTTTCGTGGTTAATTGAAGACACATCAGGCACACCGACAAAAGCCCATTCCGCAGAAGTCCGGACGTCAACCAGATTTGCGCCGCCATCATGCTTTAGAATTTCATACGCAGTGATAGGTGTTATGTCACCATCATATCCGTTTGCGGAGTTTTCAAGAATCGCAAAATCGAAAGATACTTTTTCTTTCCTTTCGATATCACCCTGCATTTCCGTCTCCGCCTTTAATTATTTGCTGATAACCAGCAATTTGTTTCCACGCGACAGGAGAAGCTTTTGCAGATGATGGCTTAAGATAACTTAAGATATCGTCACATATTCAAATCATGTCATAACGCTTTTGGAGTTAAGGAACCAAAATCTGTAAGAGTGTTCACGCAATTTATGAGGATTAACATTTTAATAAAATTACTTTTAAAAAACGTCCCGATAAATTGGTTCTCAATCAAGCTTATAAAGCGCTCTTAAAATCCTGCCCGATTAAACCCTATTTGAGGCCGGCATTTTTTCATCATTTATGAAAATAATTAAGAATTTTGAACTGATTGAGATGTGACTCTGTGACCCTTGTGATGATTGTTTCCTCTACTCCCGATAATAACCATATCCAGACGAAGCATGGCTGGCAACTAGAAGGAAACGAGAACTTCTATTTTTTTTTGTTTTTTTTTAATATTTTTTTGACACCCTGCGTCACAACAAGCAAACGGATCTGACAAATATGAAAGTGTCAGTGAAGGAAACTGAGAATAGGAATAGATTTTAGAGAATTTTGGCAAATTCAGTGCCAATAAAAGCTAAACTTAGCCGAGTTTAGCAATGCGCTTAGACAGGCGGGAAACTTTGCGTGAAGCGGCGCGCTTGTGCAAGATACCTTTTTGGCTATTTCTCATAATGGCAGGTTCAGCGTTTTTCAGGGCTTCCTGGGCTGCACTCTTATCTCCTGCTGTAATGGCTTCTTCAACACTTCGGATAAAGCTACGCATGCGTGTACGGCGGGCTTTGTTCACCTCGGTACGTTTGGCAATCTTGCGAACCATTTTTTTGGCAGATTGGGTATTCGCCATAATGAGCGGTCTTTCTCGTTAATACGATTTTTTAAATCAATAAGATTTAGTAAATTTCGTGTAAAAACACTCCCGATAAATTTTTATCAGGATGGGCGGTTTTATAGGCCGCGCTTGAGCTAGCGTCAACCTTTAAAGCAACAAAATTTGAATTAATTTACAGCAATTGGCTGAAGACGGAAAAACACCACGCCGCCTTCATATTTAATTGTTAGGGCTTCGCCTTCACGGTGAAAGGTTTCACTGTTTCTGACAGACAGTTCAGGCTTATTCTGCCAACCAAGATTGGGCAAGCTTAAACGGTAAAAAGCGAAAATATCTGCCGAGGGGGTCGCCGCCAGAGCTTCAATAGAAACAATGCGGCCTTCTGGCTTGTCAAAAATTAAGGCCCCCGTCTCGGCTTCAGATAAACCCGGCGCGAGGGGTATGTCTGGCGCGACAGACAAAAATGATGCCGCCAAAGAACTACCGACTGAAAGAACAAGAACAGCAGACCACATGGCCATTTTTTGTGAAATATTTTTAAAGGTTTTATACATCATGTTGTTTTGTGTCATGATTTCTCTTGAGATGACAATATATTATTTGTGTGCCGCATGTTTATCTTATTAAGTTTCACTCAGATATTTTTCACCTGTTCATCTTTGACATTTGGAGCAATAAAAACTTGAACGCCCAGATTGCACAATCCTTTTAATTTTACCGCCACATTCGGACTTCAAACAAGCCTCACCCTCGCGGTCGTAAACATCAAAATTATGCTGAAAATATCCCGCCGACCCTTGTGCGCCCGCGAAATCCCTTAATGTTGACCCACCGGCGGTTATCGCTTCATCAAGAACATTTTTAATAGCTTCAATAAGCCGCCCGGTGCGCGCAGGACCGACATGGCACGCGAGCCTTCGCGGTGAAATACCTGACCGGAACAAAGCCTCGCAAACATAAATATTGCCCAACCCAGCAACAACATGTTGATCGAGCAAGGCGGATTTAATTGGCGCCCGCCTATTTTTTAACTTTTCCAGCAACACATCTGCATTAAAATTATCCCCGATAGGCTCAGGCCCCAATGCGCGCAAATGTTTCGACTCATTAACATCACTCAACGCCATCATATCCATGTAGCCAAACCTTCGCGGGTCTGTGTAAACAAGCTCCGTCAGATCATCGAACCAGATATGCACATGGTCATGTGCCCCGATTTGATTATGTGTAGAGTGATAAAAACGAGCAGTTTCCTTTGCTGTGCCTCCAGTTTCATCTGGGCCGTTTTCATCTGATTGAGTTGGATAGACAGTAAAACGTCCGGTCATTCCTAAATGCGTCAACCAAATTTTGTCGCTCGTTTCACCGGCTTGGCCATTCCCCAACTGAATTAAAATATATTTGGCACGACGGGTAATATTTTTAACCGTGCTGCCCTCCAACTGGTCTTGCAACCCTTTCGGAAAAGGGAAGCGCAAATCGGGGCGCCGAAGCTCCGCACGAACAATGCGGCGGTCAATTATATGAGCCCGCAATCCCCGGCAAACAGTCTCAACTTCAGGTAATTCTGGCATGGAACATCTTTCAATCTGATATACATATAACTTATATCAAGTTTTCAGTGCCGCTATTTCTAGCCTATTCATTAGGATTGGGCTATCGTCCTGAAAAATAGCCCAATGAAGTGACATGACAGAAAAAACCACTACAGCATCATTCGGTCGCCAAGATGTGCCGATAGAAGAAAAACAGAAACGTGTGCATCAAGTATTTGAAAGCGTTGCCGATAAATATGATGTGATGAATGACCTTATGTCGGGTGGGCTGCACCGTGTCTGGAAACAGCATATGGTCAACAGCCTCGCTTTGCCCTCCGGAAACCGAGATTTCCATCTCCTTGATGTAGCGGGTGGTACGGGCGATATTGCTTTTAAAGCCGCAGCCAAGGCAGGGGACGGTTTTGCCGCCACCATTCTTGATATTAATGAAGCCATGTTACAAGCAGGGCAGACACGGCTTGAAAAAAAGAAAAATATATCCCACCCAGAAAATATTAATTTTACTGCCGGCAACGCCGAAGCGCTTGCATTGCAGGACGGCTTTTTTGACGCTTACACGATTGCTTTCGGCATAAGAAATGTCACGCATCGAGATAAAGCACTCGCAGAAGCCTATCGGGTGCTAAAACCCGGCGGGCGATTTTTATGCCTCGAATTCAGCCATGTAACGGACCCAATCCTAGAGAAGCTATATGACCGCTGGTCGTTTAATATCATCCCTAAAGTCGGCAAGTTCATTGCCGGCGATGAAGAAGCTTATCAGTATCTTGTTGAGAGCATCAGACGCTTTCCGAAGCCGGATAATTTCTCCCGAGAAATAGAAGCCGCGGGCTTTTCTCATGTCCGATATGAAAGGCTCTCCGGGGGTATTGTAGCCCTGCATAGCGCGTGGCGGGTTTAAAATGCGGCTTTTCAGTTTCTTCAAACTAATTGGCTTCATCCGTCTGGTGTTCGCGCAGGACAGCTTGCTTCCCCCTGACTTCAAAGAAAAAGCACCGCTTTGGCTCAAAGCGCTTCGCAAGATTTTTACTTTTGGCGCAAGAAAATTTGACCAAGATTCTCGCGGCGTTGAATTATCAAAAAAACTTCAATCACTTGGTCCTACTTATATTAAGCTCGGTCAGTCGCTGGCTACACGGCCTGATATTGTGGGCCTTAGATTGGCAAAGGATTTACAATATCTTCAAGACAGCCTCCCCGCCTTTCCGATGAAAGTTGTCGAAAAACTCATAATTGACGAACTTGAACAACCTGTGAGTGAATTGTTTGACGATTTTAGCGAACCAGTTGCTGCCGCTTCCATCGCACAAGTGCACAAAGCCAAGCTCAAGGATGGGACGCCTGTGGCAGTCAAAATATTGCGCCCGGGCATTGAGCAGAAACTAACGATTGAATTATCTACCTTTATGTTTGTAGCCCATATAGTGGAAGCACTTATCCCTGCGGCCAGACGCTTGCGCCCTGTAGAGGGCGTTCGCACCCTTTGGGATAGTGTAAGGCTCGAAATTGATTTACGTATGGAAGCCGCTGCACTTTCTGAAATGCGCGAAAATACATTAAAGGACGCTAAATTTGATGTTCCGGATGTAATATGGGAAGCCACAGCCAAGCGGGTTGTTACCATGCACTGGTCTGATGGCGCAAAAGCTTCTGACCTTGAAGCCCTAGAGGCCGCAGGGCATGATATGCAGGATCTTGCAGCCCGGCTGATACAAGCTTTTTTAACCCATGCCCTCCGCGACGGATTTTTCCACGGGGATATGCATCAGGGCAATTTGCTGATTTGCCCTGATGGGACATTCGTCGCGATTGACCTTGGCATAATGGGGCGACTTGATAAGAATAGCCGACGTTTTCTGGCAGAAATTCTATATGGCTTCATCACCCGAGATTATCGCCGCGTGGCGCAAACCCATTTTGATGCCGGTTATGTGCCGGACAGTAAAAATATGGAAGCATTTGCTCAGGCTCTGCGTGCTATCGGGGAGCCTATTCGTGGGCAGGATGCGGACAGTATTTCTATGGGGCGGGTATTGACCCAGCTGTTTGAAGTCACCGAACAATTTGACATGCACACCCAACCACAATTGCTCTTACTGCAAAAAACCATGGTTGTTGTGGAAGGCGTTGCCAGAAGTTTTGACCCTAAACTCAATATATGGGACGCAGCAGACCCAGTTGTCTCAGGGTGGATTAAAGGTGAATTAGGGCCTGAAGCGGTTTTTAAAGAAACCTTAGACGGCATGCAGCGTGCCGCCAAATCCATCGGGCGCCTGCCTGACACATTGGAACGTGTTGAACGCAATCAGGAGCAGCTTGAAAAAATTCTCTCTGATAAGGGTTTTAAAATTCATTATGAAGATGACAAGAAAAATCCCCTAAAGCCATTATTGCTGATAACCGGTCTCGCAGTCGGCGGTTATCTGACCTATCGTATTTTCCAATAAAATCCGAAATGGTATCAACAGCTTAAAATTACATTTAATTCCGGTAGAATTTGTTTTATACCAATTGCAGACAGGTAAAGGATTTCCGGATGTCTGCACGATTGTTAAATAAACGTATTTTGCTGATTGTCGGTGGCGGTATTGCCGCCTACAAAACGCCAGAACTCGTCCGGCAATTAGTAAAAGAAGGCGCAGATGTTCAATGTCTGCTCAGCAAATCTGGCAGTGAATTTGTAACCGCCCTCACGCTCGCATCAGTAAGCGGCAATAAAGTCTATCAAAATCTTTTTGACCTCACCGATGAAACCGAAATGGGGCATATTCAATTATCTCGCAATGCAGATCTCGTACTTGTTGCCCCAGCAACAGCAGATTTAATGGCAAAAATGGCGCAAGGATTCGCTAACGACCTCGCCAGCACGGCCTTACTGGCGACCGACAAGCCAGTGATGATTGCTCCAGCCATGAATGTGCGTATGTGGCTTCACGATGCTACGCAACGCAATCTAGAAACACTTATAAATGACGGCATTGCCATAATTGACCCCAATGAGGGGGATATGGCTTGTGGCGAAACCGGCCCGGGTCGTATGGCTGAACCAACAGAAATTATGGAAGCTGTTGCTGAAGCGCTCATGCCCAAAGGCCCCCTTAAAGGGCTGAAAGCACTTGTCACCGCAGGCCCGACGCATGAACCGATTGACCCTGTGCGCTATATTGCCAATCGGTCTTCCGGCAAGCAGGGCTATGCCATTGCCGAAGCGATGGCGGCTCTTGGCGCAGAAACTCTGCTCGTATCTGGTCCCGTTAATTTGCCTGATCCCAGTGGGGTGCGTGTTATACGCGTAGAAACTGCACTTGAAATGGCTGCCGCTTGCGAAGAAGCCTTGCCGAGCCAAATTGCTGTCATGACTGCGGCAGTTGCAGACTGGAGAACCACTCAACCAGCTCATGAAAAAATTAAAAAACAGGCTGCGAACACGCCGCCTTCATTAGAGCTAACAGAAAACCCTGATATTCTTGCTGGGCTCGCCAGTCACACACATCGCCCTGATTTAATTGTCGGCTTCGCTGCGGAGACTGATCAAGTCATGGAGCATGCGCGGGAAAAATTTGCGCGGAAAGGCTGTGACTGGCTCATGGCAAATAATGTGTCCCCCGATAGCGGTGTAATGGGCGGTGATTTCAATACTATTCATTTTTTAACCCGGACATCAGAAGAAAGCTGGGAAATGCTCAGCAAACAAGATGTGGCCCTCAGGCTTGCAGGAAAAATCGCTGATTATTTCTCAGAAACTCACTCAAAACCAGAAAAACAGGAAGCACACTAATGGCCCACAATGTCAGCATTGAGATTAAACGCCTGCCCCATAGCGAAGGCTTGCCCCTGCCATCTTATGAAACGGAACAAGCCGCAGGCATGGATTTAAGAGCCGCATTGCCCGAAGACAATCCAATGACCCTAGCTTCTGGCGAAACCGCAATGGTGCCGACGGGTCTGGCAATGGCGCTACCCCAAGGTTTTGAAGCTCAAGTTCGCCCACGCTCAGGTCTGGCAGCCAAGTTTGGTGTTACCGTACTCAATAGTCCCGGCACTGTTGATAGTGATTACCGGGGTGAGGTGAAAGTTATCCTTATTAATCACGGGCCAGAAGCTTTTGTAATAAATCGTGGCGATCGGATTGCCCAGATGGTTATTGCCCCTGTGACACAAGGCATTCTGCAAGAAACAGAAGAGCTTCCTGATACCGAGCGTGGCGAAGGCGGGTTTGGCTCCACGGGTGGCACTTCTAATAATACGAAGGGTTGAAGATGCTGTTTTTAAGTCGGAAAACAGTTTTAGCATTAGAGACAGTTGTGGATGTTGCCCTTCATTCCCGACCCGATCCGGTGCAAGCGAAAGACATCACTAGCCGTCAAAAGGTTCCCCAGCGATATCTTGAACAGATTATGCAAACCCTCGTAAAAGCCGATATTCTTCGCGGCGTACGCGGACCCAAAGGGGGATACAGACTAGCTCGCGAAAGGCGTAAGATTTTTGCCGGTGAGGTCGTACGCGTTATCGCTGAAATTGAACGCGTTGAAAACGAAGCAGCCCATAAATCTAAAGACAGTCAATTCGGGGCTGGTATGACTTTTGAGAAATGCACTGAACTTGAAGGTGAATTTCTAAAACATCTCGACAGCGTAAGCATTGACGATATTTGTCAGAGCCATCAAAATAAAAACAGTTTAGGTTCTGAAACATCAGTAGATTTCAACATTTAACCAATCAGGTATAACTATGACATTCGAAAATCGCGGCAAAATTTATAATAATATAACCGAAACAATCGGCGCGACGCCTCTGGTGCGTCTCAATCGACTACCCGAACAATATGGGGTCTCAGCGGAGATACTTCTGAAGCTTGAGTTTTTCAATCCGATGGCCAGCGTTAAAGATCGTATTGGTGTGGCGATGATTGAGGATCTTGAAAATCGCGGCCTTTTAACCGAAAAGTCAGTGATTGTAGAACCGACATCCGGCAATACAGGCATTGCCTTGGCTTTTGCCTGCGCGGCAAAAGGCTATAGGCTTATTCTTTGCATGCCCGAAAGCATGTCCATCGAAAGACGAAAAATGCTCCTTCTGCTCGGCGCAGAACTTGAACTCACACCGGCTGAGCTTGGGATGAAGGGCGCGATTGCCAAAGCCGAGGAACTTATCACTAATCTTGATAATGCGGTCATGCCCCAGCAATTCGACAACCCCGCAAATCCTGAAATTCATCGCAACACCACCGCGCAAGAAATTCTGGCTGATACGGATGGCAAATTAGATGCCATAATTTCTGGCGTCGGCACGGCAGGCACACTGACCGGTATTGGGAGCATTTTGAAACAACATAATCCTGATATTAAAATTTATGCTGTTGAACCGGAAGACAGTCCGGTCCTGTCAGGTGGTGACCCAGGCCCCCATAAAATTCAAGGTATTGGCGCGGGCTTTAAACCCGGCAATCTTGATGAGTCACTCATAGATGGTGTTGTGACCATTGGTAATGAAACCGCTTTTGAAACTGCCAGGCGTCTTGCCAGAACCGAAGGCATTCCAGGCGGCATTTCCTCGGGCGCAGCTACTGCAGCAGCTCTTGAAGTTGCCGCTATGCCCGACATGGCCGGAAAACGGATTGTCGTGATTATTCCAAGTTTTGCAGAGCGTTATCTCTCAACAGCATTGTTCGAAGGTCTTTAATGTCTGGCAGTGATGGTCTGCCGGAAAACGCTAACTACACAGAGCGTTATGCGCGTCACCTCGTCCTCAAAGAAATTGGGGGGGCGGGACAACAGAAACTCTCCTTAGCGCGTGTGTTGGTTATCGGCGCTGGTGGTTTGGGCGCATCTCTCTTGGCTTATCTCGCTGCTGCGGGTGTTGGCTCTATCAGCCTAATAGATGATGATGTGGTTTCCCTCTCCAATCTTCAACGGCAAGTGCTTTTCAATCATGACGACATTGGACTGCCCAAAGCTGTCTGTGCTGCAAGATTTCTGTCAAAACTCAATCCTGATTGTAAAGTTACACCGATTGAAGCGCGTCTGACGGCTGATAATGCAAAAGCCTTGATAGATGCCCATGATGTTATCGCCGATGGCTGCGATAATTTTGCGACCCGGTTTTTGGTTAATGATGCCTGTTATTTTGCTGCTAAACCGCTTGTATCAGCAGCCGTAGGTCGATTTGATGGCCAATTAACAACCTTTAAAGCCTATATGAAAGATACTAACGGAACGCCCTATCCTTGTTATAGGTCACTCGTCCCAGACAGTATGAGGGCAACAGAAACTGATGATTGTTCTACGACAGGCATAATTGGCGCATTGACGGGCGTAATGGGAAGTCTTCAAGCGCTAGAGGTGATTAAGGAAATTACCGGCGCGGGGGACAGCCTCGCCGGGCGACTGATGATTTATGATGGTCTGGCAGCCACCGCAAGGGTAGTGGGACTCCCATGGGATCCATCCAACCCCCTGAACGGGAACTCGCCAACAATTAGTGACTTGTCTTCACATTCATAACCATCATTCTCAAATATTCTAATGTGGCGCTCATGCACAGAAGGCATGCTTAATTATCTGAAGCAAGCGACGGTAATACACGATCCGGCGGGCGATGCCCGTCCAGAAAAGTGCGAATATTTATTAGCACCTTCTCACCCATGCCAAGTCTACCCTCGATAGTTGCCGAACTCATATGAGGTAGAAGAATAACATTTTGGAATTCCAACAGGCGTGGATTAACAGCAGGCTCACGTTCAAAAACATCCAGCGCTGCGCCGCCAAGACGGTTTTCCTCAAGTGCATCAGCCAGCGCATCTTCATCAAGCACCTGACCCCGCGAGGCATTAATCAAATACGCTCCCTGTTTCAGTAGCTTCATCCGGCGTGGCCCGATGAGGTGATAAGTTGCCGGTGTACTCGGACAATTTGCGGATACAAAATCAACATGGCCGAGCAAGCGATCCAGACTATCCCAGTATGTGGCGCCAAGCTCCTGTTCAATTTCTTCATGCACACGATTGCGGTTGTGATAATGAATTTCCAGGCCAAAGGCTATTGCGCGCTTCGCAACTGCTTGCCCGATACGCCCCATGCCAACAATGCCAAGCTTCTTGCCTCCCAGTCGCCGACCCAGCATCCAATTGGGTGACCAGCCGGTGAAACTTCCAGGCTCACGCATTATACGATCACCTTCTACCATACGTCGGGGGAGCGCCAATATGAGTGCCATAACCATATCTGCCGTATCTTCGGTCAGCACGCTCGGCGTATTTGTCACGGTAATATTCCGAACATAGGCCGCATCAACATCTATATTATCAACGCCATTGCCAAAATTCGCGATGAGCTTCAACTGGTCGCCAGCATTCTCAATCAATTCTGCGTTAATGGTGTCAGTGACAGTTGAAACCAATACATCCGCCCGCGCCATAGCAGAAGCGATCTCTTCTTTACCGAGGTGGCGATCTTCATTGCTGAATTCCACATCAAAAAGCTCAGCCATTCTGGTTTCAATGGCGGCTGGGAGTTTTCTAAGAACAATTACTTTGGCAGATTTTCCGGTCATATCCTGATAAGGTGTAGCAAATGCTGCAGTCCGGCAAAACTTTTTTTAGCATTAATTCTATCCGAATAGACGATTTGAGATTAAATAAGGCATTAAGGTAAGCAAATCGGTGATGCGGATCTTATTATTTTTGGTTCCATGAGGCATATTTATGATTTCAGTATTCTTTGCGCGGCGTTTTCGTTTTTTTGTTGCTGCTTTAATTGTGGTCGTCCTCTCATCAACTCTTGCATTCCCAAGCTATGCCGAACCCGGCAAGCGGGGGGCAAGCGGCCTACCCCTGCCAAGATTTGTCAGCATTAAAGGCAACCCAGTAAATTTAAGACAAGGTCCCGGCACCCAATACCCTGCCCTATTAACCTTTAAACGCGTAGGATGGCCGGTTGAAATTTTAGATGAAAATAGCAATTGGCGAAAAATCAGAGATTATGACGGCGACATAGGATGGATACAGGCAAATCTTCTGCGCGGCAAACGAAGCGTCGTGCTACATCAAAACCCAACAGCCCATAAACTACGCAAAAGACCTGATGAAAAGGCTGTGATTACCGCATATCTTCAGCCCGGCATAGTTGCCGAGCTTGAAGACTGCAGTGGTGAATGGTGTGATATCCGTGTGAGCGGATATCGGGGCTGGACGCCCCGTGTGGCGCTATGGGGCGTCTATCCACATGAGTTTGCGGAAAAATAGCTTAATCAAAATCTCCGGCCAGAGAGGCACGCGACTCTTCTGACAAAATCGTCATATGTGCGTAATTCTCATGACCAATGCCTAGAATGGCTTGATTATTCGTATCTTTGAAAGCCGCAATTTGCTCTGCCGTAAACGGGAAGTGTAAAAAATGAACAGATGACGTCTTGCCGTCAGCGGCTGTTCGTTCGACTTCCTGTTCTGGAACAGCGAATATCTTCTCACCGGCCACCTCAATGTAAGCTGTCAATTCAACATCCGTCAGACGGCGTAAAATGGAACCGCGACGCTGAGGATCATCTATTTCAAACATCAAAGTTGCAGTCAATTCACAGCCATCCGGTATCATCGGATTATAGGCTGTCAGCTCATCTTCAAGCTGCTCATCTCCACCTTTTTCGATGTAAAGCATCTCTTGAATTTGAGCCAGCATGGTCGCGTAATTTTCAAAATAAAATGTTGCGACCGGCCCAATTTCAATCCGACGCGGTTTTTTGAGTGCAAGAACGGCCTGACGTCTTTCCTTACGTTCGGCGACATAAGTCGTCATAGGCACAATATCTTCAGGGGTGATTGCTCTGTTAGCTTCAGACATAAAACTCTCCATTTATATTAGACCATAAGCGCGCGCGAATACCTCTACAGGGTGGGCGGCCTCCGGCAGTTTTGCAGATGAGTCAAGATATTCGACTCCTTGAACAATATGTTTTGCCGCGAGCGGACAATCTGAAACAATAATCTTAGCTTCAGATTTAGCGACATTACGTGCGACTGGTTTACCGACTTTCACAGCAAGCTCATGGGTGTCTTTCATAACACCGAAAGTGCCACCATGACCGGAACAACGCTCAATGACCCCAATGTCGGCATCAGGAATGAGGCGCAATAGATCTGCTGACTTTGGCCCCATATTTTGGGCGCGAGCATGACAGGCCAGATGCACCTGCACCCCGCCTTCTATCGTTTGAAGACCATCGGGAAGGCCGTTTTTATCAGCGATTTGAACAATATATTCGCTAATATCTCGTGTCGCAGCGCTCAGGGCTTTCACATCCTCATTATCTGGCACGATTAAGGGCCACTCAAATTTGAACATCAATCCACAACTGGCCGTCAGGGTCAGAATATCATACCCCTCGTCAATATAAGGGCGCAGCGCAGCCGAGACACTCGCGGCATTTTGAGCCACTTTCTCAAGATTGCCCTGCTCCAAATAAGGCATGCCGCAACAGCCCGGATAATCTGTTTTCACGGAAACACCAAGATGGGTCAGCACTTTGAGTGCGGCTTCACCTACACCGGGATTGTTATAATTAACTGAACATGTAGCGTAGATAAGCGCTTTCCTGTCTTGAGCAGTGCCCTCTTTATTTGGCTCTAACTCACCATTCTTTGCAGATTTTTCTGCACGCTTCATAAATGTTTCACCGGTAAATTTTGGTAATTCAACATTTTTATCAATGCCCAAAGTCGCTGACATGATAGGCCGCGTAAGCGCGTTCCCTTTAGAGGATCCCCAATTGGCAAGACCGGATACTTTTTCAGCAAGCGAGCCATTTCTGTCCATTTGAGCAAGCTGGTTTTGAGTAAAAGGCGCCTTGCCTTTTTCTTTCAATTCCACAGCGCGATAGCGAAGCATAAGATGCGGGAAATCGAGGTTAAATTCATGCGGTGGCACATATGGGCATTTTGTCATGAAGCACATATCGCACATGGTGCAGCCATCAATAATAGGGCCGAAATCATCACTAGCGACAGTATCAAGCTCACCGGATTCGGACTCATCAATGAGGTCAAATAGGCGCGGGAAACTATCGCAGAGGTTAAAACAGCGTCTGCAACCGTGACAAACATCAAATTGACGGCGCGCTTCTTCGTCAAGCGCTGCGCGGTCATAAAATTCTTCGCTATGCCAATCCAAGGGGTAACGAATTGGCGCTTCTGTGCTGCCCTCTTTCATAGGTTATTCCTTTTTTAATAAAAGAGACCACAGAGACTATGGCGATATCCGCCATAGTCTCCAAGAGTCTCATATGTCTCAAAGAGACACAGAGTGGAAATTAATCCATTGAATCCAGTGCTTTCTGGAAACGGCCAGCATGGGATTTCTCCGCTTTGGCGAGTGTTTCAAACCAGTCAGCAATTTCATCAAAGCCTTCTTCACGTGCAGTACGTGCCATACCGGGATACATGTCTGTGTATTCGTGTGTTTCACCGGCAATTGAAGCCTTCAGGTTTGCAGCTGTTGAACCGATTGGCTCACCAGTTGCAGGATCCCCAACTTCTTCAAGAAATTCGAGGTGACCATGTGCGTGGCCTGTTTCGCCTTCAGCAGTCGAGCGAAATACAGTAGCAACATCGTTATATCCCTCCACATCGGCCTTTTGCGCGAAGTAAAGGTAGCGACGGTTTGCCTGGCTTTCACCGGCAAATGCGTCCTTCAGGTTTTCTAGAGTTTTTGAGTCTGCGAGTGACATTATCATCTTCCTCCAAGCATGCTTTTCGGCCAATCCGAAAAGCTAGTAATAAAGAGAAAAGGGCTTTCCCTAACTCTCTTAGGAACTATATAAGGCTTAAAGAAGATATGTCAATAGTTTAGAATAGTTCTAAATAAAAAATTATGATTTAGGCTTAATTTTTATCAAAACATCCACACCATCAATAATCTGCCCTTCCGGTAAAGTTGGAAGGCAGGAAACATTGATTTCGTCATGCGGAATATCTGTCAGATGACCATTATCAATATTAAAAAAGTGGTGATGAGAAGATGTATTTGTATCAAAATAGGTGCGCGAAGGATCAACGAGAACCTCTCGGAGAAGTCCGGCATCCGTGAACTGGTTCAGGGCATTATAAATTGTTGCCAGTGAAATCTTCATGCCAGCTGCGGTTGCCTCATCATGTAAACTTTCAGCCGTCACATGACGATCTTTTCCTGAAAAAAGAAGGCTTCCAATATCCAGTCTTTGTCGGGTTGCACGCAAACCCACCCCACGCAATTTATCAGTAAGCGTTTGGTGACTTTCGGTTTGATTCGTATGGGCGTTAAATTTTTCCATCGTAACCATAATCTTTGTTAAACAACTTGAAAATTATAATTATTATAAACTAGAGAAGATTACAAGCTTTTCTGTTCAGCCGTCATGGATTTTGCAACACAAACATTCAATTTATGCTAATCTTTTTATAGCATAGCGCCCTAATTTTAATGAAAAAGTCCCTAGAAAATATGATCAAACAATGACAATTAAAAACTCTTACAATTATGACGAACTTATTGATTGCGCCAATGGCAATCTATTTGGCCCCGAAAATGGGCGTCTACCAACACCGCCCATGCTGATGTTTGACCGCATTACGCAAATATCCGATACCGGCGGTACTTATGATAAAGGCATCATGACTGCAGAACTTGATGTAAAGCCAGATTTATGGTTTTTCGACTGCCATTTTGTGAATGACCCAGTTATGCCCGGTTGCCTCGGCTTGGATGCCATGTGGCAACTTGTTGGATTTTTCCCATTATGGGCCGGGCAAGAGGGGCGCGGGCGTGCTCTGGGTGCTGGGGAAGTAAAATTTGTCGGTCAAGTAGAGCCTGACGCAAAATTAATAACATACGAAATTAATATTAAACGTGTCATTGCGCGTGCGCTTGTTATGTGTCTCGCGGATGGCATCATGAGAGTTGATGGCAAAGAGATTTATACAGCCAAAGATTTAAGAGTCGGCCTTTTCAAAGCCGGACAGCTTTGAAGCAAAAAGGATAAAATATGAGACGTGTTGCCATTACAGGTATCGGGATTGTTTCGTGCATCGGCAATTCTGCCGCTGAGGTTTCTGAAAGCTTAAAAAACGGCAAGTCAGGAATTTCCCGCGCCGAAAAATATGTTGAACTTGGTTTTCGGTCTCAAATATACGGTATGCCGTCACTGGATATTGAAGCGAGTGTCGACAAACGCGTCCGCAGGTTTATGGGTGAAGGTGCGGCTTGGAATTATGTTGCAATGGAACAGGCCATTGCAGATGCAGGTCTAGAAGAAAATGACATCATCAATCCAATGACCGGCCTCATTATGGGTTCAGGCGGCCCTAGCACACGCACGCTTGTTGAAGCAGCCGACACCACGCGCGCTAGCGGCCCAAAAAGAATTGGTCCATTCGCCGTTCCAAAATGCATGTCCTCAACCAATTCTGCGACACTCGCCACCCCGTTTGGCATTAAAGGCATTAATTACTCAATCTCATCTGCATGCGCGACCTCTACACATTGTATTGGCAATGCAGCCGAAATGATTCAATGGGGCAAGCAGGATGTCATGTTTGCCGGTGGCGGCGAAGCTTTGGAATGGTCCCTTTCTTCTCTCTTTGATGCCATGGGCGCTATGTCCAGCAAATATAATGATACCCCTGCCACAGCCAGCCGAGCATATGATAAAAACCGCGATGGCTTTGTCATCGCCGGTGGCGCAGGTGTTCTGGTGCTTGAAGAAATGGAGCGCGCGCAAAAACGTGGTGCAAAAATTTATGCAGAGGTTTCCGGTTATGGTGCAACCTCTGACGGACATGACATGGTGCAACCCTCCGGTGAAGGCGCGATACGTTGCATGGAAATGGCCATGAAAGATTTGGATGTGCCGGTTGATTATATTAACCCGCATGCGACCTCTACGCCCGTCGGCGATATTAAAGAAATTGAGGCCCTGCGCAAAGTTTTCGGCGCAGACTGCCCGCCCATTTCAGCCACAAAGTCTCTGACCGGTCACTCGCTCGGCGCCGCTGGTGTACAAGAAGCAATTTACAGCCTGCTTATGATGCAAGACGATTTCATCGCTGCTTCAGCGCATATTGAAGAACTGGATCCGGATTTTGCCGATATGCCAATCGTTCAGGAAACCCGCGAAAACGCAGGTCTGAACTGCGTGCTGTCAAACTCCTTTGGCTTTGGCGGCACCAATGGCTCGCTGGTCATGAAGCGGGTTTAACCCCCGCATTCCCGACAAGCACTTTTATCCGACTTGACTTAACAGGCTGTCTCGGCAATCCTGAAAGCCGTTATATTTTCATATTATTTTGTGCGTTGCGTCCTACAAAAAACAAAACAAAGGAAAGCAAAAATGGGCACATTCGTTTTAGCCAGACAAAAAGACGATCAATTTTACTGGAAACTCAACGCGGCAAATGGTGAAACACTCTGCGTGAGTGAGGGCTATACCACCAAACAAAATGCAATAAACGGCATCGAGTCATGCCAAAGAAACGCTCCGGGTGCCGAGATTGACGACCAAACAACCGACTAAACGCGGCAACAATCTCGGCTGACCCCACAGAAAAAAGGGGGCAACAAAAAGGGCGGTGCTAAAATAGCGCCGCCCTTGATTTTTTGAAAACTGTTAAACAGCCTGTCGGCGTTTAGTCCTCGCTGTCAGCATCACCTGAGTCATCGGACTTGCCTTCGAGGTCTTCACCAGTTTCCTGATCGACGACCTTCATGGACAAGCGAACCTTGCCGCGGTCGTCAAAGCCCATCAGCTTGACCTTCACCGTATCGCCTTCCTTGACGATGTCGGTTGTGTTCTCTACACGCCTGTCAGCCAGTTGTGAAATATGAACCAACCCGTCGCGCTTACCAAAGAAATTGACAAAGGCGCCAAAATCCATGGTCTTCACAACAGTACCTTCATAAATCACACCGACTTCAGGCTCGGCAGCAATGGAGTTAATCCAATCAATCGCGGCCTGGATAACGGCGGCGTCACTGGACGCGACCTTAATGGTGCCATCATCGGAAATGTCAACTTTCGCGCCTGTCGTCTCGACAATCTCACGAATGACCTTCCCGCCTGAACCAATAACCTCACGGATTTTATCTTGTGCGATTTTAATGGTTTCAATTTTCGGCGCATATTCACCCATTTCGGTACGGGCTTCACCAAGTGCGCTAGACATTTCACCCAGAATATGATCACGCCCACCCTTAGCTTGTGTCAGGGCAACCTGCATAATCTCCTCGGTGATACCAGTGATTTTAATATCCATCTGCAGGGAGGTAATCCCATCCTGCGTACCGGCGACTTTAAAATCCATATCGCCGAGGTGATCTTCATCACCAAGAATATCAGAAAGAACGGCGAACCTGTCGCCCTCTTTAATCAATCCCATAGCGATACCTGCGACAGGCTTTTGCAAAGGAACACCTGCATCCATCATGGCGAGAGACGCGCCACAAACAGTCGCCATAGAAGACGAGCCGTTGGACTCGGTAATCTCGGAGACGAGACGCAATGTGTATGGAAAATCTTCAGCAATTGGCAACATCGGCTTAATAGCCCGCCATGCCAACTTACCGTGACCGACTTCACGCCGGCCCGTAAAGCCAACGCGGCCTGTCTCCCCGACTGAATAGGGCGGGAAGTTATAATGCAGCATGAAGTTTTCTTTATAAGTACCTTCTAATGCGTCAACGAGTTGTTCGTCATCGCCGGTGCCGAGCGTGGCCACGACCAGCGCTTGGGTTTCACCTCTGGTAAACAGAGCCGAACCATGGGCGCGGGGCAAAATACCAACTTCGGAAACAATCGGGCGAACATCAGCAAGGCCACGACCATCAATACGTTTTTCTGTATCCAGAATACCGCCGCGTACAATGTCACTTTCCACACCTTTAAAGGCGCTTGAAAGTGCAATCGCTGTATCCGCGTCTGCATCAGCGGGCAGTAAATCAGCCATGACTTTGTCTTTGGCAGCAGCAATTTTTTCCTGACGTGACGATTTATCAGCTTCCTGATAGGCCGCTTCCAGATCACCGCGGGCAATACCAGAAACTTTTTCTTTCAACTCATCATCATTATTTTCAGGCACATCACGCGGCTCTTTTGCGCATTTTTCAGCAAGGCTGATAATGGCGTTAATGACCGGCTGGAACTCACGATGCCCATGCATAACCGCACCGAGCATAACTTCTTCTGTAAGCTCGCCGGCTTGGGACTCAACCATCAAAACGGCGTCGCCTGTTCCCGCAACAACCAGATCAAGATTACTTTCTTTCATCTCTTCCAGCGTCGGGTTCAATATATATTCACCATTGGCAAAACCGACACGCGCCGCGCCAATAGGCCCTAGAAATGGAACACCTGAAATTGTCAGGGCAGCAGAAACAGCAACCATAGCAACAATATCACTATCGTTTTCTAGATCATGGCTAAGAACTGTGGCAATGACCTGTGTTTCGTTTTTAAAACCTTTAACAAACAGCGGACGGATAGGGCGGTCAATCAGACGAGAAACAAGTGTTTCTTTTTCTGACGGGCGGCCTTCACGCTTAAAATAACCGCCAGGGATTTTACCGGCAGCATAAGATTTTTCTTGGTAATTTACTGTAAGCGGGAAAAAGTCAATTCCCGATTTAGGGCTGCGATCTGCAACCACAGTCGCCAATACAGTTGTATCCCCATAAGTTGCCAAAACAGCACCGTCAGCCTGACGGGCAATTCGACCAGTTTCTAGAATAAGCGGACGCCCACCCCAATCGATTTCTTCTCTTGAAATTGTAAACATTTTTTCTTTCCATATGCCCGCATCCCCTGATGCAGGCTGTTAGTCAACCGAAGTGTTGAAAATCTAACGGCGTAGACCCAGACGCTTAATGAGAGTCTGATAACGCTCAGAATTACGTGCATTTAGATAATCAAGAAGACGGCGACGTTGGCTGACCATTTTCAAAAGACCCCGGCGTGAGTGATTATCTTTGCCGTGGGATTTAAAATGTTCGGTCAGATTGTTGATCCTCTCCGTGAGGATGGCCACTTGAACCTCAGGTGATCCTGTATCACCATCCTGTGTGGCATATTCTTTGACAAGCTCAAGCTTGCGTTCAGGACTAATCGACATCGGTAACTCCTTTAATTTTTATCGGACAGGTTAAAAACACGCACCGGCTGAAATCTGTCCTCTTCCAGCTTCCCCAATGCAACCGGATGATTGTCAAAAAGCGCTAAAACCTGCGTGGCTCCGGGGCTTTCAGACAAATTATCATCCACTACATGAGCGGTGATGTTGACTGCTCTGCCCATGCGAATATCGCGCGCTTCCTTTTCATTAATCGGCAGAGCCGGGATGTCGTCCAGCACTGTCTGTAAAGGAAGCAAGTGGGGCTTTAGTTGCGCATTAAACGCATCAAGAGCATCAACTTCGGCGGCAATATGGCCTAAATCATCAAGAATATCCAGCCCTATTGTGCTTTTTTCATCAAACGGCCCAACACGGGTTCGGCGTAAGTACTGCACATGCCCAAAAGTACCGAGTTTTAAGGCCATATCGCGGGCTAAAGACCTCACATAAGTGCCCTTACCGCAATCTACTGCAAACTGGGCTGTATCATTATCGGGCCTGTTTACCAAAGTGAGTCGGTCAACCTGAACACTTCTTGCAGAAATTTCAGGTTTTTCGCCCGCCCGCGCCATGTCATAAGCGCGGCGACCATCTAACTTAATGGCAGAGAAAGCCGGCGGCACTTGAGAGATATTCCCGATAAACGCGCCTAAAACACCCTCAATATCAGCATCTGTCGGGCGATGTGCGGATGTTTCCAGCACATCCCCCTCGCGGTCATCCGTCGTGGTCGCCACCCCCCAACATACAGTGAAGTGATATGTTTTTGCGGCATCCATCATAAAAGGGACTGTTTTTGTGGCCTCCCCAAGCGCAATCGGCAGAATTCCCTGCGCCAACGGATCCAGCGTTCCTGCATGTCCGGCCTTTTGCGCATTAAACAGGCGGCGAATTTTGCCAACAGCAGCTGTTGACGTCATACCTTCAGGTTTATCGAAGTTAACCCAGCCATGTATTGGCAAGCCTTTACGTCTTCGACCCAAACTTAAGCCTCGTTTGTTGAGTCAGGCTCAGCCTCAGGTGACTTACCTGAAATTTCCGGATCAGCTGACAAATCCCGCTGGACCTCATCTCGCGCCAGCAAACTATCCATGACAGCTGCATTATCAAAGCTATCATCCGATTTAAAAGAAAGACTCGGAACATATTTAAGGCGAAGACCGTCCCCCATCTTAATTCTTAACGCGCCAGCATGACGGTTTAATTCAGCGGTCAAATCAGCGGCTGAGCTAGCGACTGTATTGCGTTTACGCTTTGACAAGGTTTCGGTCATTTGCAGAAGTGGCACAACATAGGCCGTGGCTTTTTTCAAATCAGGACTCACCCGCACTTCCGTCACCGTCACAAGCCGCGTATCAAGATTTGTGCCGCTAATATCCCCTCTAGAGAAAACTTCTGACAACTTTTGACGCAGTAATTCACCGACACGTAACTGTCTCTGACTTCGCGGCGTGTCAGAATGTGCAGATTTTTTGAAACGCTTTGCCATGAATATAATCCGGCTTAAAATTTATTGGCAGAGAACGAGGCTATTAATTGACGTCGTCAAGCGTACGGGCAATTTCCTCGACCTCATAACACTCAATTACGTCACCCTGTTTAAGGTCTTCATAATTTTCAAAGGCCATACCGCATTCCTGACCGGCATTAACCTCTTTCACTTCATCCTTAAAGCGACGAAGGGAACTGAGTTCACCTTCGTGAATAACAACACTGTCACGAATAAGCCTAACTCTCGCGCCACGGCGAACCAGGCCATCAGTGACTTTACAACCAGCAACTTTGCCTGATTTTGAGACATTGAAGACTTCCAATATTTCAGCATTGCCGAGCATGGTTTCGCGCAAATCAGGGCTTAACATGCCGGACATGGCTGCTTTCATATCGTCAACAAGGTCATAAATCACATTGTAATAACGTATCTCAACACCCTGCTCATCAGCCAAATTTCGAGCCTGTGAATTGGCACGAACATTAAAGCCCAGAATGGAAGCGTTAGATGCCGCCGCTAAAGTAATATCACTTTCGGTAATACCGCCCACTGCCGTATGCACAACGCGGCCACAAACTTCATCTGTACCAAGTTTATCCACTGCCTGAGAAATTGCCTCGGCAGAACCCTGCACATCAGCTTTAACAACAATAGGGAGTTCTTTAAGCTCAGTGTCTTTAAGCTGCTGCATCATCTGATCCAGCGTTGTTCGATTGCCGGACGCTGTTCGCTTCTCGCGACTGATGCGTCCGCGATATTCAGCAATCTCTCTGGCTTTAGCTTCTGTCTCAACAACGTTAAACATATCACCTGCTGATGGCGAACCACCTGCGCCCAGAACTTCAACCGGGGAGGCCGGTAATGCGGTTGTAATGCTTTCGCCTTGATCGTCCAGAAGGGCACGAACCCGACCAGACTCTTGCCCGACAACAAAAATATCACCGACGGCTAACGTGCCTCTTTGCACAAGAACAGTCGCGACAGCCCCTCTGCCTTTTTCGAGTTTTGACTCGATAACAATGCCTTCCGCCGCCCGGTCCGGATTAGCTTTTAGATCAAGAAGTTCGGCCTGAAGCAGAACAGACTCCAACAATTCATCAAGACCTGTACCCGCAATAGCAGAAACTTCGACAAACTGAACATCACCGCCCATGTCCTCAGAAATGATTTCATGCTGCAATAATTCGTTTTTCACTCTTGTCGGGTCAGCTTCAGG
The DNA here is from genome assembly GCA_938091085.1 of uncultured Alphaproteobacteria bacterium. Classification (GTDB taxonomy): domain Bacteria; phylum Pseudomonadota; class Alphaproteobacteria; order RS24; family RS24; genus Micropelagius. Next base: position 36,600 of record CALKOC010000021.1, on the reverse strand, counting down.
CTTGTCGATTTTATTCACCGCTACCACAATCGGCACATCTGCCGCCTTGGCATGGCTGATAGCTTCAACTGTCTGAGGCATCACACCATCATCAGCGGCAACGACGAGAATAACAATATCTGTTACTTTGGCGCCCCGCGCACGCATTGACGTAAAGGCCGCGTGACCTGGCGTATCGATGAAAGTTACCTTCTCACCATCATCTTTAGTGACCTGATATGCCCCGATATGCTGGGTAATACCGCCAGCCTCACCAGTGACAACACTTGCTTTACGCAAGGCGTCAAGCAAGGATGTTTTCCCGTGGTCAACGTGACCCATAACAGTCACAACCGGCGGACGCGGCTTTTTATCTTCATCAGTATCTTCTTCAGAGTCGATGCTGTCTTCTACGTCTGCATCTGTGACACGATTGACCTTATGCCCCAATTCTTCAGCAAGCAATTCGGCAGTATCGGCATCAATCGTATCGTTGATTTTTGCCATAACGCCTTGTTGCATCAACAATTTAATAACATCCACAGCTCGCTCCGCCATACGGTTCGCCAGCTCTTGAATAGTAATTGACTCAGGCAATTTAATTGTCCGCGCAACTTTTTCGCGCGGCTCCATAGACATTGACTGTCTTTTTTCGCGCTCACGACGGCGACGGATGGATGCCATTGAACGCATGCGTTCTTCATCATTCAACGCATCGTTAATAGTCAGCTTCCCAGTACGACGACGCTGCTGCTCTCCGCGTTTAGCTACGGCTGGGCGGCGTGGTTCTTCTGCTTTTTCTTTGCGGCGTGCCGGTGTTTCTTCCCCCGCACGTACAGGCTCTTTCCGTCGAGGCGAAGCCGCAGTATCTGATGCTTCAACCGGCACCACAGGCACATTAAGAACCTCGGGGGACTCAATTTTTCTTTTAGCTTCTTCTTTAGCGCGTTCGGCATCCTCTAAGGCTCTTTTCTCAGCCTCTTCTTTCTCCCGAACAGCTTCTTCTGCAGCCCTTACTTTCGCTTCTGCAACAGCCGCTTGACGCGCCGCTTGCTCCTGACGGGAAAGACCACCAAGATTATTTTCAGAAGTCGGCTCTTTAGCTTCAGGGGCTTTTGTTTCAACTGGTTCAACCGCGCTAGGTGTTGCGGGTGTCGCAGCGCTTGAGGCGCCGGCACTCCCCGGAGTAACCATGCGTTTACGTTTACGTTCAACCTGAACAGATTTAGTCCGGCCATGAGAAAAGTTCTGACGCACCTGACCGGAGTCAACAACTCGCTTCAAGCTCAGCGTCTTGCCGGGCTTTTGTTCATCAGCTTTTTCGTTCTCTTCTTTTTCACTCATATCCGTTATCACTTCCAACCTAATAGCACTAACCTGTTGTCATATGTTGAGGCGTTATGCTGCCTCGTGTCCGTTAACATAAAGTGACAATCTGTCAATCGATGCGTTCAGGCGTTCGGCCCATCCTGAACCGATAATTCCAGCATGTATAACATTTGTCTGGCCTAAAGCCATACTTAATCTGGCGGAAGGCAGAATCGTCACTTGTTGGCATTCAACAGCTTCTGCAAGACGTGTCATTTTCATGCGCCCGTCCTCTGCGCCGTCACTAGCTGTTAACAGCAGCTTACATTTACCCGATTTTAGACTGCCCTCAACTTTAGCAAAGCCATTGAGAACCGACCCGGCGCGGCGGGCCAAGCCTATCAACCCAAGAACCTTATCCATAAGTTGGGACTCAATTTTATCTAAAAAAGAGGCAGAAATAACCAGATCATCATCTAACCGCTCTTTGGCAAAAAGCCCTATAAATGACCCATCGCGGATAGAGGCCTCTAATGTGCCGCGATAGCCCATAAGTCGGATGCCCTCGCCCGGCAGCTCTTCGGATAAATCAGCAATAACCGTGTTATCAGGTCCAATAACGAACCTGATCGTTTTTTCACGCGGTAGCAGCTTTCCGGTAAGCGCACATTGCAAATTTTCTGTCATGGATGATGCGCGCTCTCATTATTCTGTAGGGGTATCTGTTGTTGGTTTAGATGGAGCACCAAAAACATCTTCAGCACTTTCCTCCGAAGGTTCGCCCTCGGAGCTGTCTGCGTCTCCTCCATCTTCCGGTGCTTCATCTTCAGGCACCAGCAAATCTTCTTCTGTAATCCAGCCGACCATCACGCGCGTATTCATAATCATTGTTTGCGCTTCATCCGCAGAGACATCAAAATCATCAAATATACCTGGCTGACGGACGCGTTGCCTGTCAACAGACTCATACCATCCAGTTAAATCATCAGGAACACACCCGGCAAAATCCTCGAGGGTGAAGACATCATTCTTGCCCAATGCAACCAACATGGCTGGTGTGAGGCCTTCGACATTCATCAATTCATCAGCGACCCCAAGGGCTTTGCGCTCCTCATCAAGCGCTTGGTTTTGTCTGTCGAGATGCTCTGTCGCTCGTCTTTGCAACTCCTCTGCCGTCTCATCATCAAAACCTTCAATGACTGTTATTTCATCCAGTGGCACATAGGCGACTTCTTCAATCGTGGCAAAGCCTTCAGATGTCAAAAGCTGAGCAATCATTTCGTCAACATCCAGAGAAGCCATAAAGATTTGTGTCCGTTCGGCAAATTCAGCCTGACGACGCTCTGACTCTTCTGCTTCTGTCAGAATATCAATATCCCAACCGGAGAGCTGGGAAGCCAAACGGACATTCTGTCCCCGACGACCAATTGCCAGAGAAAGCTGGTCATCCGGCACAACAACCTCAATCCGTTGCGTGTCTTCATCAAGTACAACTTTAGCAACTTCGGCAGGGCCAAGACCGTTCACGATAAATGCGGCGGCATCTTCTGACCAAGGAACAATATCGACTTTTTCGCCTTGCAGCTCATTAACTACAGCCTGAACACGGCTACCGCGCATACCGACACAAGCACCAACAGGATCAATGGAGCTATCATTTGAAATCACGGCAATTTTTGCACGACTACCAGGGTCACGGGCAACGGCTCTAATTTCAATCACCCCGTCATAAACCTCCGGCACTTCTTGGGCAAAGAGCTTCGCCATAAAAGCTGGATCCGTCCGTGACAGAATGATTTGCGGGCCGCGTTGCTCACGCTTAACATCCTGAATATAGGCACGAATACGATCATTCGGATTAAATACTTCGCGCGGAATTAGATTATCACGCCTTAACATCGCTTCCGCGCGGCCCAAATCAACAACAACATTGCCATATTCAACGCGCTTCACGATGCCGGAAGCAACCTCACCAACTCTGTCTTTATATTCTTCATATTGGCGCTCACGTTCAGCATCACGCACACGCTGGACAATCACCTGTTTTGCTGTTTGTGTTGCAATCCTGCCGAATTCTACCGGCGGCAATTCCTCGCTTAAAAACTCACCAATTTCGGCATCCGGCTTAATTTTTTTGGCTTCGTCTAAAGTCAGCTGAGTGTTGTCGTTTTCAACATTTTCAACCACTTCCATAAACCGCTTGAGAATAGTATCACCGGTTTTGGTATCAATTTCAGCGCGAATATCATTCTCCGCACCATATCTTGCCTTGGCGGCTTTCTGAATCGCGTCTGCCATAGCGCTGAATACCAACTCTGGCTCGATACCTTTTTCCCGCGCCATAGATTCTGCGATACGGAGGAGTTCAAGTTTATTTGCGCTTACACCAGTTGCCATTTTAGTCTCCATTTTTTCCTTTTTGACGCTTTAAAGCGTCAGCAATCATCTCATCATTAGCCACTAATCGGGCTTCTGAAATATCCTCAAATTTAAAACCAAGCGTTGGGGCCTCATCATGCCCATCCAACGGCACATCCATCAAAACCTCACCATCCTCAAAACCGGTCAGCATGCCGCGAAAACGCTTGCGACCGTCAAAGGCGCGAGACAATTCAACCTTGGCTTCAAAGCCTGCCCACCGGATAAAGTCTTTGGGGCGGCATAGCGGGCGTGCCATACCAGGTGACGAGACTTCCAAAATATATTGTCCCTTTAATGGGTCTTCTACATCCAATACCGCCGATACTGCTCGACTAATGCGTTCACAGTCCTCGACAGTAATCATGCCTTCATCTCTGTCAGCCATAATCTGAAGAACCTGCTCGCCATCCTGACCCGTCATGCGAATACGCAATAATTCTAAACCGATATCTTGAACAACAGGTGCAACCAGAGACAAAAGTGGCGCTGCAGGCCCGGGCGCCATCAGATGCGCGGCGGTTTCCCATGCGTCTTGCGAACCAAGAGAGTCGTTTTGGTGAACCTCATTTTGTGCTGGTGCTGTATCTGTCATCATCCAATACTGTTGCCGAAAAAAACCAATAAAAAAAGCGGGGGCGTTTCCGCCGTCCACTTCGAATAAAAGCAGTCTGTTTCGAAGGAATATACAAAGTGAGACTGAAAAAGCAAGAATTTTTAATCTCTTATTTAAACGTCTGATTTTGAGAGTCTAAAGGAACCCGGGGCGTATATTTGTACGCTGTTGAAACCTTAAATAAGTCGGCGTCCGCCCTGTAGCTAAGGCCTTTTCTTCAAAGCGTGTCCGAACCCAACCTTCAAAGGGCTGTTTCCAGTCAGCGGCCTCACCCGCTCGCCAGTCAAAGCCGCCATGGTCGCGAAGATGCATCAAAGCCCATGAAACATAATCCGGAATGTCGCTGGCAAAATAAAACATCCCGCCCGGCTGCAATAGACGATGAAGATGGTGCAGATTTTCTGAATTCACAAATCGTCTTTTATGATGCTTTTTTTTCGGCCAAGGATCTGGATAAAGCAAATATATCCCAGCTAGACAATTATCGGGCATTAACTCAATAAGGTCACGGGCATCCTCATCATGGATGCGAATATTTTGTAAATTATTTTGCTGGATGCGATTAAGCAGTTTGGCAACACCATTGAGAAATGGCTCGCACCCAATAAAACCAATATTCGGTTTAGCCTCAGCCTGAGCCGCCAAATGCTCGCCGCCTCCAAAGCCAATTTCCATAACCAGATTTTCCGGTGTAAATTTATTGGCCTCAAAAGCCCGCATTGGCTCTGCAGCAAAGTCAGTTATTCGAATCTCGGGAAGAAAATCCTCGACCAGACGCGCTTGCTTTGGATGCAGCTTATGCCCCTGCCGACGCCCGTAAAAAACCCGCCGCACAAGATCATTTTGAACGCTTTCTTGATTAGTTTTTTGCTTTTTAATCACGGGAATTATGTGCCGAGTTTAAAGCGCTGACTTGATGGCCTCAACCAGATCAGTTTTTTCCCATGAAAACCCGCCATCGGCGTCAGGTTGACGTCCAAAATGACCATAGGCCGCAGTGCGCGCAAATATCGGCTTATTCAAGCCAAGATGAGTTCTAATCCCTCTTGGGCTGAGATCCATAACTTCGCCAAGGGCGCCTTCCAATTTTGAAGAGTCCACTTTTCCTGTTTCATGTAGGTCAACATAAACAGAAATTGGCTTGGAAACACCAATCGCATAAGAAAGCTGAATAGTACATTTGTCAGCAAGATCTGCGGCAACGACATTTTTAGCAAGATAGCGAGCCGCATAGGCCGCTGAACGATCAACCTTAGTTGGGTCTTTCCCGGAAAACGCGCCGCCGCCATGCGGGGCTGCGCCACCATAGGTATCAACTATTATTTTACGGCCAGTAAGCCCGGCATCCCCGTCGGGCCCACCAATAACAAATGTCCCGGTCGGATTAACGTAGAATTCATCTTCGGGGCACATCCAGCCCGAAGGGAAAACAGATTCAACAAACGGGCGAACAAGTTCGCGCACATCGCTTTGCGACAAGCCCTCATCATGCTGGGTTGACACAACAACTGACGTCGCAGCGACAGGCTTGCCGTTTTCATATTTAAGAGAAACCTGGCTTTTTGAGTCTGGCCCGAAACCTTGAACGGCGCCAGATTTTCTTGCCTGCGCCATGTCTGAAAGAATTTGATGAGAAAACGCAATAGGCGCCGGCATGAGCGTCTCAGTTTCACGACAAGCATAGCCGAACATAATACCCTGATCGCCAGCACCTTCATCCTTATTGCCGCCATCACCATCCACACCTTGTGAAATATGTGCAGATTGAGCATGAACATAAACATCAACGTCAGCATGCTTCCAATGAAAGCCGTCTTGTTCATACCCGATGTCGCGTACACGCTCACGGGCGATATTCGCCATTTCTTCGGCACTGATGAGACCTGTTGGACGCACTTCGCCCGCCAAAACAATTTTGTTAGTTGTTGTTAATGTTTCGACAGCAACACGAGCCTCAGGCTCTTTAGCTATAAAAGCATCCAGAACACTATCAGAAATCAAGTCACACACTTTATCCGGGTGACCTTCGGAAACGGATTCACTTGTAAAAATATAATCTTGACGGGCCATAACATCTCCAATATTTGCCAATTCTTTAGCAGGGCGCGGCTTATTAGACAAGCCATATAAAGCTTTCTTTATATGATTTGTAATAATTTGAGGAGATTTTGCGATAAAGCGGGTTAACCAGCGAGAGATTTTGCCATATCGATGAGGGCGCGACGGGTTCGGCGGCTTTTTATGCGAGTAAAAGCACGGTTCAAGCTCATACCTTCATTGCTGCTGACAAAATCAATAAATTTCGGAATGGGCGCACTATCCTCCATTATGAGGTAAGGCCCAGATGTTTCGAACCCTTCAAAGAAATAAGATATATCAACCTCAAGAATACGCGTGAGCTCAAAAAGGCGGGATGCTGAAATCCGGTTCGCGCCTTTTTCATATTTCTGGATTTGCTGAAATGACAAACCCACTTTTTCACCCAGGGACTCCTGGCTCATACCGGCATCAACCCGCCGCAGCTTGAGCTTATAACCAATATGTTTATCGATATTAGATGGATCTTTAGAAGCCACCAGAAAAACTCCGCTTATGATGATTGCATACTAGGTATCAGTATTTAATATTAAATACTACAGATTTTTAAAATATTTAAACGCCGGCTCTTCGCGCTCTATACACCAGCCCTGCAACGCCGAAAAACATCAGAAAGAAGACCACATCCCCGTAACGCGCATAGGGCGTCTCATCGACAGCCGGCGGCAGAGATACATCTAAAACCCCTCTTTGCATCAGTGGCATCAAAGCGTGCTGGCGACCAAGCGCATCAAAAACTGCTGAGACACCAGTATTAGCCGACCTGATAATCGGCAACCCTTCTTCAATTGTTCGCATCCGCGCCATTTCTAGGTGTTGCCAAGGGCCTGCAGATTTTCCAAACCAACCATCATTCGTCACGGTGATTAAAAAATCCGGTCGAGAGTCCCCCACAACACGTCCAGGAAAAATCACCTCATAACATATGAGGGGTGAAAAGGACTTGCCCAACTTACCCAGCGCGAGTGTTCTTGGTTCATCACCCGCAGTAAAGCCGCCACGCAATCGGGTAAGTTGCTCGAGTCCAACAAATTCCAAAAGCTTTTGTTGCGGGAGATACTCCCCAAAAGGCACAAGGTGATGCTTATCATAAAAATCTTCAACATCCCCATTGGGGGAGATTACAAAAACACTGTTAAAACTTTGCCACGGTCTTTCAACTTCAGGCGCAACCTCCCCGGCTGGCAACGCCTTCTCTTCATCAGGTCTAATATCTGTCGCTTTAACAAGAGACGCGCGCCGCAAACCACCTGTCACCAAATATGCCCCATCGGGTAAAATATCGGTAATTTGCTCTCGCAACCATATATCTCTGTATAACAAAGCAGGGAGAGCCGTTTCAGGCCAGACCACCAAATCTATCGGCACTTCGGCTGGCTGTCCGGTGAGTTCTAAATGTGTGCGAATAATCCCCAGCCTGTTTTCGGGAATCCATTTTTCTTTTTGAGGAATGGCTGGTTGAACAATCCTAACCATCAAATCAGGCGTTTTTTCGGGCTCATAAGTTTGAAGCCGTGTATGACCATCCCAAATAATAAGCAAAAATCCCAAAGACAAAAGTGCGGCCAGTTTTCGTTCATACCGGAAGAAAAGGGGAAGCATTGCAAAACAAAGCATAATTAGAGACAAGCCATGCACACCCCACAGACGCGCTGATTGGGCGAGAGGTAGCCAGCTTAAGGCTGACATGCCATAGAGATTCCAGGGCAAGCCAGTCAGTATGTTGGACCGCAACCAGGATGCCAGCACCAAACATAGAACAAGCCCCAGCGCGCGGACAGCAAACCTTGGCTTGTCAGCAAATAAACGAAACCAAAGCAAGGCCGCCAGCATCGGAAACACCGCGAGACCGGCAGGCAAAAGTGTGACCGCAAGAGGCAGGACCCATAAAAAAAGATCCGGCTCTACCAAAAAAGCAAACCCGATCCAATAGAGGCCTATAAAGAACTGCCCAAAACCAAACAACCAAGCAGTAAGCGCTACGTTCTGCCAACGCTCAATACGTTGTAGTCTCATCAATAAGGCAGGAAAGATGAAAAACAAAAGTGGCCACGCACCGATAGGGGGCATAGCCAATGGCACAAGCGCGCCAAGGAAAAAATCAAAAAGCCCGCCCTTTATCGGCGACAAAAGAGCCAGTCGGGTTGACTGATTATCAATCCAGTTTCTGAGAAGGCTGAGCATCATCTTCAGATTTATTTTGAACCTTTTTTTGTCTAATTCGTAGGGTCTTAATTCGCCGCGGGTCAGCATCTCTGACCTCAAATTCAATCCCATTCTTATGTATAATCACTTCACCGCGCTGCGGGACCCGCCCAGCAAGCGTAAAAACAAGCCCCCCCAGCGTATCAATATCCTCGTCTTCATCAACCAAGGTAATGCCAAGTTTTTCTTCAAGCTGGTCTATGGGCAGGCGCGCCTGTGCCTCCAAAATATCGCCGCTACGAGTGACAATTTGGGGGCCGTCCTGATCATCATATTCATCTTCGATTTCACCGACAATTTCCTCAATTAAATCTTCAATCGTCACGAGTCCGTCAGTGCCGCCATATTCATCTACGACCAAGGCCATATGCGAACGAGATGCCTGCATACGAAGTAATAAATCCAGCGCGGGCATGGAGGGCGGGGCAAATAAAATATCACGGATAAGCGCCTTAAGAGGCACTTTTGGTGCTTTTCCGGCCAGCATAACCACCAGATCCTTAATATGCACCATGCCTATCGGATGATCCAAAGACTGCTTATAAACCGGCAACCGCGAATGACCTGATTCTGTAAAACAGCCGCCTAGATCCTCCAATGAAGTCTTTTCATCAACCGCAGTAATATCCGCACGCGGGACCATAACATCTTCAACCCGAACATCCTTAAAGCCAAGAAGGTTCCTCAGCATATGAAGTTCTTCACCCGTCAAACTTTCATCATTGCCCGCTTCTTCTTCAAGAACATCCTCAAGGCTTTCACGCAAATTTGTGTCTGGCGGAATGAGAATGGCTTTGAGCTTCGCCCACAGACTCTGCGCGTGAAAATCAGAACTACTCATATAATGTTTTCCTTTTTCCTGTCCTTATAAGGAGATGCAACCCCAATATTGGAAAGCACTTTGACCTCCAGAGACTCCATAATGTCAGCCTGCTCCTCTGTTTCGTGATCAAACCCCAGCAAATGAAGAACACCGTGAACAACTAGATGTTTAACATGGTTCACGGGCGGGAGATTAGCCCCATCAGCCTCTGCTTCAATTGTCTGCCGCGCTAAAACGACATCACCCAGCAAAATCCCACTCTCACCATTGTCAAGCTCAGTGTTACCATCCCAGCTCGGAAAAGAGAGAACATTCGTCGGGCGGTCGATGTTCCGCCATTGAGCATTAAGGGTTGTCATTTCCTTATCATCCGTCAAGCGAATGCCAATCTCAATATCAACATCGGGAAATGATATATCAGTACGCGCATCAATACCGGCATGAAATGCGGCAATTGCAGCATGTTGGATATCATCCTGCACGCCGTCCCAGGCCCCTCTTTCCCAGTCAGATTGCTCGGTTACAATCTCAACTAAAAGAGTGCTTTCATCTTCATTTGTCTCATTTGCAAACGTTTGATCAGGCATTTCTTAACAATTTTATACCATTAGAAGTCTTGTTGTGGGAAGCATCATCGCTTTGGGCTTCTCTCAAAACTTCTCATTAAGTGTCAGAGTTTTTATTATCTTCTGATTTCTTTTTTTCTTTGAAATCAGTGAGCTTTCTGTCGCGTTTATTATAGGCTTTGACGATGCGTGTTACCATATCGTGCCTCACAACATCTTTCTCAGTAAAGTTTATGACGCTGACCCCCTTAACTACGGGGAGAATTTCCATCGCATCCCTCAAGCCAGATTTTGCCCCGAACGGCAAATCCACCTGACTAGGGTCACCTGTAATCACCATTCGGCTGTTTTCCCCCATTCTGGTGAGGAACATTTTCATCTGCATTGGCGTGGCATTTTGTGCCTCATCCAAAATAACAAAAGAATTTGCTAAGGTTCTGCCTCGCATGAAAGCGAGGGGCGCAATTTCAATTTCGCCGGACTCCATACTGCGCATAACCTGAGGCCCGGGAAGCATATCATAAAGCGCATCATAAAGAGGGCGCAAATAAGGATCGACCTTATCCCGCATATCGCCCGGCAGAAAACCCAAATTTTCTCCCGCCTCTACCGCCGGTCTTGAGAGGATAATTCTATCTACTTTGCCCTCAACAAGCATGGACGCAGCAACGGCGACTGCGAGATAAGTTTTGCCAGTACCGGCAGGGCCACTTCCAACAATCAATTCATCGCGCATCAGCGCTTCAATATAGCTTGCCTGTGTTGGTGACCTTGGCGTAACCGCCCGTTTTTGAGTTCTGACACCACTATTCAAATCTTGACCACCCGATCCTTTACCGTTTTTGACGAAAGACTTACTTTTCTTGACCTTCAAAGGCGCAACCGTCATGCGGAGCGCGCCATCAACGTCACCCTTACTGATACTGTCACCAACTTTTAGACGGCTGTAAAGCTGTTCGAGAACCTCTCCGGCACGTTGACATGCTGTCTGATCGCCAGAGAGAAAAACCTTATTACCACGACTGACAATAGAAATGCCGAGCGTTTCTTCAATTCGAACCAGATTTGTATCATGTGCGCCAAAAAGTTCACTCAGCAAAAGATTGTCATCAAAATCAAGTATAAGCTGACTGTCGTTTTTGGAGCGATCCGCGGCAGCTCCAGCTTTCAAATTGCTCAATCGCGGGCTCCTCGAATGTGGCTGTTAAATTGAAAAATCATTAACAAAAATATGGCGTGATTGGGGCGACCACGCAAGAGACAATCCCCTTTTCACAAAAGCTTCATGTAGGTGTGGCTGACAATGGAACAACACCTAATAGGCATTAAACCCCTAAAATACTTCCCGACAGGCTGTTCGCGTGTGCTTTTTCAATTTTAACGGGCAAAATTTTACCGATTACAGTCTCATCGGCATCCACATGAACAGTCTGTAAATAGGGGCTGCGCCCAACCATTTGCCCCGGCTTCTTACCTTGTTTTTCAAACAAAACCTCTAGCGTTTCACCAGTCTGTGAGGCATTAAAGGTTACCTGTTGGCTGTTCAAGACATCCTGTAGCCGCCACAAACGCTCCGATTTAACATCTTCATCAATCTGCGCTTCCTCAGAAGCCGGCGTGCCGGGGCGTGGGCTATATTTAAATGAATAAGCTTGCGCATAAGTAACCTGCTTCACAAGATCAAGCGTCGCCGTGAAATCCTCTTCTGTCTCGCCCGGAAAGCCAACGATGAAATCAGAGGACAAAGCAATATCAGGCCGCGCCACGCGGATGCGGTCAACCAGCTTGATATAATCCTCTGCCGTATGTTTTCTGTTCATGGCTTTGAGAATTTTATCCGACCCTGCTTGCACAGGCAGGTGCAGATAAGGCATCAACTCTGGCAAATCGGCATGGGCTTGTATCAGTGCATCATCCATATCCCGCGGATGCGACGTGGTATAGCGGAGCCGCTCTACGCCATCGACTTCAGCCAATTTCCTTAACAGCTGTCCCAATCCAATATCATCCGCATCAACGTCCTGCCATGCGTTAACGTTTTGCCCTAAAAGTGTAATTTCACTCACGCCTTTTTGCGCGAGAGATATAACTTCTGCTTCAATTTCCAATGCCGCACGGGAGACTTCGGCCCCCCTTGTATAAGGCACGACACAAAAAGTGCAGAATTTATCACACCCTTCTTGGACAGTGACGAAGGCCGCAGGGCTTCGCACCAAAGGCTGGCGTGGTGTTTCAAACAAGGTGGCGAATTTTTCTTCAGCGGGAAAGCTTGTTCTAACAACGCCTTTTGCTTTCTTAATATGGCCGCTTTCCTCAAGCGCATCTGCCCTGTTATCTGCCAGTTCTTCCAGCATATCAGGAAGCGCCTGAAAAGTCTGAGGGCCAAACACCAGATCCACTGTCGGCGCACGAGACAGCATTTCTTCGCCTTCAGCCTGAGCAACACACCCAGCAACTCCGATAATCATATCTTCATTAATGTCTTTTAGTTTTTTAAGCCTGCCAAGTTCGGAATAAACCTTCTCGGCAGCCTTTTCACGGATATGACAGGTATTGAGAATAACCATATCAGCCTTATCAGGCGCATCCACCGGATGATAGCCAGCGATATTCAGCGCCTCGCCCATGCGTTCGCTGTCATAAACATTCATTTGGCATCCGTAAGTCTTTATAAAGACGGATTTATGCTTTTCCATGGTTTTCGTTTAGACAGTTTAGGCTCTCTAGGCAAGAGGCTTGGCCGCGACCTTGAGTTCGGAGGGGGCGTCAGGAGTATGTGTCGCCTCAATATCAATAAAGCCTACAGTGGTGTTTGCGACGCCATTTTGCACCTTGCGATGTGCCGAGACGGCTAACTTTTTGCGCCCCCCTGCCTCGACAAGATTAGTCGGGGCATGAAAGGTTAAATTTATTGTAATCGGGTAACTTCCCAAAACATGAAACATAGTGGAAAGCAAACTGACATCCCCAATCCAGGCATATTTAATCCGAATGCGTCGGCTCATCGGAATACCGCTTAATTCTGCAAAAGCCAAAGATAGCGGTTGAATAGGTATAGGCTTGTCGTTTTCCGGCACCTCAGCGGCGGCAAATAGGGAGGACTTGAAAGGTAGAACAATTGTACCGTCTCCGGTTGTCCCCTCAGGAAAAAGCACCAAACGGCTACCATCAAGCAGCCTGTCCTGCATGGCATTTCGTTGATTAGCCGTATCACTCCGCCGATCTCTTTTAATAAAGAGGGTTTTTTGCAATTTCGCTAGGAACCCAAAAATAGGCCAGCCAGATATATCCGCTTTGGCAACAAAATTAATCGGCAAAACAGAGCCAATAGTGCATATATCCAGCCATGACACATGGTTGCTGACAATCAGCGTGCCAGGCTCAGGCAATGGCCCCGACACTCGCACCCTGACGCCAAGAATTTTAAGAATTATTTTGTGAAAAATTAACGGCAAAACATCACTGCCAGGTAAGCGTAAAACAATTATCAAAAATTGAATTGGTGAAAAAATGACGATGATAGCCACTACTAATATCAGGCGAATTGCAATGCTAATAATGTCAGGAAGCATGATTAGCTATCCTGATTATCGTCAGAAGCACCAACAGGTTTTCCCTGCTCAAGCGGAATGCCGTAAAGTTCTAACCTGTGATCAACCAGTCTGTAACCCAGCTTTTCGGCAACTTGCCGCTGAAGTTCTTCAATGGCTTCATTTGAAAATTCAATAACTTTCCCTGACTGCAAATCAATCAGGTGGTCATGATGATCTTCGGATATCGTCTCATATCTTGAGCGCCCATCCCCAAAATCGTGGCGCGTCAGAATGCCGGCTTCTTCGAATAATTTGACAGTACGATAAACTGTGGCAATTGAGATGCCCGCATCTTCCAGAACAGCGCGGCGATGAAGCACTTCAACATCCGGGTGATCGTCTGACTCGGATAATATTCTTGCAATAACGCGACGCTGTCCCGTCATGCGCATACCGGCACGCTCACACAATATTTCAATTTTGCTGTCATCAACCATAATCATGTTTACCTAAAATTAAGCTCTGTTCCAAGCCCGGTTTCCATTAAAAAAGCATCTCTTTTACCTTTAGGCCCCGCATAATAATTTTTTCGAACACCTGTGCGTTCAAATCCTGCGCGGCGGTAAAGCCCTAAAGCGGCTTTACGATCCGGGGCAACCTCCAGCAGTATCCGTGTCGCCCCTTTATTAAAAGCATGATGCATTGCGGCTTTCAATAATGCAGCACCATAACCTTTACCGCGTTGGCTAGGCAACACAGCAAAGGTAAGAATCTCAGCAGTCTCAAAGCTTATTTGAGTCATGAGGAAACCGGCAGAAAACTGGTGAACAAAAACACCGGTCATAGCAAGCATTTCAGCCATAGCCTTGTCATTCCAGTGTTGTTCATAGGCGCTCGCGAAGCCATCCCGATGCAAATTTGACAGAAAAGCCGGATCAGGTTGTGCCGGGCAGATAATCGCCTCCACATCCGAAGATTCGCCCGGCGAGATTTTAACAGACCCATGAGACTTCATATTCACGAAACCTTTTTCACCCCTCTTGACGTGTCAGATAACTGGATGCACTTGGAAGGGCTGCATCCGGGGGACGTAAATACAAAGGCTCCGGAGGTGGCGTGTTTTCCTCTAAGGCTTTCTGATGGGCAACCCAGTCAGCAATCAAACCAGCTTGTGGCCAAAAAGGTATTTCCAGAAGGGTCAACTCAACCCGTCGCATCTGTGCTGCAAGAATTTCAGCCCCCGAACCAATGGTGTTTGCTCGGGTTATGCCCTGTTCCTCTATAATTTCAACCAACGCTTCGGGTGTATGCGCCATGGCATCACTAATGGGAATACCCTGCGCATCAAAAATCTGGCAATAAAGCTCACCGCGCCGTGCATCAATCGCAACAATCGATTGACGCCCTTCGTTGACCCCCGGCATTTGTTGGAGGGGTAAAGCAAGGGCATGCGTGGTTGTGATGGAATATATCGGTAATCGATAACTAATACGAATGGCACGCATCGCCGCCAACCCCACCCGTACGCCTGCAAATGTTCCAGGTCCTATGGTGACGCCTAACCTACCAATATCTTTCAGGCTAACGCCTGAAGAGGTCAGAATATCGGCAATCATTAAAGGAAGTTTTTCAGTGTGCCCGCGACCGGTTTCTTCAAGGCGTTCAATGATGGTGCCATCTGAAAGTGCAAGCGCAACCGAACATGCTTGTTGTGACGTGTCACAAGCCAGAACTGAGGGGCGGTGTTGCAGATTAGGCAAGGGTGCAAGCATCCTCGAAGGCAAGACGCGGAGAACGTTCAAAAACAGCCGAGGGATCACCCTGACCCAAATTACACAGAAAATTCACCTTAATTGTGCTGTTCGGGAAAAAAGCTTCCTCTACACCTTTGGGGTCAAAGCCGGACATTGGCCCAACATCAAGCCCCATGGCCCGCGCGGCAATCATTAAATATGCGCCCTGTAAGGAGCCATTCCTGAAGGCTGACTCTGCGGCAAAATTATCGTCATTGGAGAACCACTCCCGGGCCTCCGGCTGATGCGGAAAAAGCTCGGGGATACGGTCATAGAATTTAACATCATGACCGATAATCGCACACACAGCGGCTGATTTTGTTTTTTCTTGATTGCCCCCCATAAGATGCGGCAATAACTTGGCTTTACCTTCTTCACTGCGCACAAAGACAACCCGCGCGGGGGAGCAGTTAGCGCTCGTGGGGCCATATTTCCAGACATCATAGAGTGCCTTGAGCGTGTCATCACTTATAGGGGCATCAACATAAGCATTCTGCGAACGCGCTTCACGGAACAATAAATCCAAGGCTTTATTATCAAGCATATTATCCGGCATGATTTTCTCCCTCACCCACACCTTCGGTGGCTCTCACTTCAGTAATTTCGGGAATAAAATGCTTGAGTAAATTTTCAATGCCGTGCTTAAGGGTGGCAGTCGAGCTAGGGCAACCAGCACATGCACCACGCATAGTCAAAGAAACAACGCCCTCTTCATAGCCGTGGAAAACAATATCGCCTCCATCCTGAGCAACAGCAGGGCGAACCCGCGTATCGAGCAACTGTTTAATGGTGGAAACAATCTCAGAGTCACCTTCTTCACTTTCATCCTCACCGGCGCCTTCTTGCGAAGTTGCCTGATTAATGACGGGTAGTCCCGTCAAAAAGAAATCCATCAATGAGGTGAGAAGAAGGGGCTTAAGTTGCTGCCAATCATCTTCGGATTTGGTTATTGTGATAAAATCAGAACCGAGAAATACACTACTGACCTGAGGAATCTTGAAAAGTGTTTCCGCAAGAGGAGAAGCCTTCGCGCTCTCAGCATTCGGGAAATCAGCCGGTGGGGCGGCGCCCATGACATCTCTTCCGGGAAGGAATTTCAATGTTGCTGGGTTCGGGGTTTCTTCAGTTTGTATAAACATTTTTTTCTCCAGATACGGGGCGCACTTTATTTCATTCATGCGCTTAACTTATTTAAGTCAGCGCGTCTATTTCGTCATCACTCAGCTCGCCAGGCACCACTGTGACGGGAATATGAAAACCCGCCTTTCCGGTTGCCAGAGCGCCGACAAGCGGCCCAGGGCCTGCGGGGTCCGTGCCGGCGGCAAGCACAAGTGTCGAGATGGTCTTATCACTATTGATTAGGTCCATCACCTGCTCAATTCTATCACCCTCCATTATATGGGTTTCCGGTGAGCGTCCGGCAATCTTTTCAACCTCGGCAGAGAGTTCTGCAAGTATCTGCTCGGCATTCTCCTTAGCCTCTTCTTTCATCAGCGTTTCCACGCCAAGCCAATGCTCGAAACCGCCCGGCTCCAACACAACCAAAAGGGCTAACTGACCACCATTACCATGCGCCCGCCTCTCAGCCCAGCGTAAGGCAGCCCGAGACTCGGGCGTGCCATCTACGACAACCAAAAATTTTCGAGGTAAATGTGCGTCTTTATACATATTGTTAAAGTGCCTTATCTCAAATGATGCGGCAAGCGCTGTTTTGTTCTTGTTCTTGATCGTAAAATATTAAAACCGTCTTACGCTGAAAAACCAACCATTTCTTTCACCTGAGCCAAAACAGGGCTCGCGATAGCATCAGCCCGCGCCGCACCATCTGCAAGAACGGTCTCAAGGTGCTCGGGGGCATCAAGCAAACGGGACATTTCAGTGCCTATCGGGGCAAGTATCTCAACTGCCAAATCTGCCAGAGCAGGTTTAAACTCTGAGAATTGTTTGCCGCCATATTCTGCAAGAACAGTCTCAACGTCTTGACCGGATAGGGCTGCAAAAATACCCACAAGATTCGATGCTTCAGGACGCCCCTCTAGCCCTTCCTTAGAGTTAGGGAGCGGATCGGGATCTGTTTTGGCTTTCCTGATTTTTTTAGCAATCTCGTCAGCATCATCCGTGAGCGTGATGCGCGACATTTCAGATGGCTCAGATTTAGACATTTTGCGCGACCCGTCACGCAATGACATCACACGCGTGGCCGCCCCAGTAATAACCGGCTCAGGAAG
Organism: uncultured Alphaproteobacteria bacterium; assembly: GCA_938091085.1. Taxonomy (GTDB): domain Bacteria; phylum Pseudomonadota; class Alphaproteobacteria; order RS24; family RS24; genus Micropelagius. The sequence continues at coordinate 19,034 of CALKOC010000021.1, read as the reverse complement.
AGGGAAAAAAGGCGGCGCATCTTCACCGAGATAATCATGGTTGAATTTTTGGGCAATATCTCGCGCCAGTTCAAGGTGCTGTTTTTGATCATCCCCAACAGGCACATGCGTTGCGCGATAGGCCAAAATATCCGCAGCCATAAGATTGGGGTAGACATAAAGACCGACAGAGGCATTTTCACGGTTTTTACCCGCTTTTTCTTTAAACTGGGTCATCCGGTTCAACCAACCAATGCGAGAAACACAATTTAAAATCCAGCCCAACTCAGCGTGAGCAGAAACGCGGCTCTGGTTAAAAACAACATGTTTCGTTGCATCCACACCGGCGGCAAGAAAAGCTGCGGTCACTTCGTAAATATTGTGTTTCAGCTCCTTGGGATCTTGCCAGACAGTAATAGCGTGTAAATCAACTACACAATATATGCACTCATGGCTGTCCTGCAGGGCAACAAAGTTTTTAATTGCGCCAAGATAATTGCCGAGGTGAAGGTTGCCCGTTGGCTGGACACCCGAAAAGACCCGTGGATGGAAATCCGTCATTTAATCACCCTTCTCATTCTCATCAGCCTTATCACGCAATGCGTCAGATTTGGCAAGCCGCGCCGCACGTGCTGAGGGTTTAAAATAGCTCGCGACATCTCTACCAAAAGCTCCCGTCATAAGGCCGGAAAGCAGAAAAAGTGCTATCGCCGCTAAAATGTGACCCGCGAGCCATAACGCCAGTGAAGCTGGATGTGTCGAACTCTCAGGTGGCGCAAAAGGCGAATAATACAGCGCCAAAGCCATCAGAGCAGCCGAAAACAAGATAGCTAGCGTACCTATCACAAGCACCTTATCAGGTCGCCAGCCGTTGATAAACAAATGCACACTCATGGTGACGAGTGTCAGCCACCCGGCAACGCTCGTGGCAACTGCAATCGCTAAGTGTCCGAAAACCGGAAAATAAGTGAGGCTGATAGCAATATTCGCGACAACGCCCAGAGCGCCGTAAACGAAAGGATAGAAAGTATCTTCACGTGCGAAGAAACTTGGCTGCATCACTTTAATCCCAACAAAGGCAGGAAGACCAAATGCAAATCCCATAAGCGCAACCCCAGAGGCAGAAGTATCTGCAACCGTAAATGCGCCGCGTTGAAATAAAACTGCCATGACCGGGTCAGCCAGAAGATAGAGGCCAACAGCACAGGGAATGGAAAACAATAGGGCAATCTGCAGGCTTCGGTTCTGGCTATGGCGCGCTCCGGCCTCATCGCCAGCCCTCAATCGCCGCGAAAGATCGGGTAATAAAGCGACTGAAAGCGCAATGCCAATGACACCCAGCGGAAGCTGATAAAGCCTGTCGGCATAATACAACCATGACGCTGCCCCATCTTGCGCGGAGGCAATATTCGTCCCGACCAATAAATTAATTTGACCGACACCTGCAGCAAGCACACCAGGAAGCCCCAGAGTCAAAACCTTTTTCACTCCCTCGGTAAGGCGTGGACGTTGTAACCCGATACTTAGACCGGCTTGCTTAACAGCAAACCAAACCATCAAAAATTGTACCCCACCGGCAATCGCAACACCCCATATAAGCGATGCGAGGCTGTCCCGGCCTGTCATGGCCGCCAGTAGCAAAGCCCCGATAAGCACAATATTAAGAAGAACGGGCGCAAATGCAGCGACAGCAAATCGGCCTGAAGCATTCAACATCGCCGCATAAAGCGACAATAGCGACATGAAAACCAGATAGGGAAACGTGATACGCGAATAGGTTACTGCCAAATCGAATTTTTCCGGTGTAGCTCGGAATCCAGCCGCCAGCGCATGAACAAGGTAGGGCATATACCATTCGGCAAGGAGCGTGAAAATGATTAACCCTACGAGGAGTACCGCCAATACCTCTGCTGAAAGCTTACGCGCCGCATCAACACCCTCAGCTTCCATTCGCTTCGCAAAGATAGGTACAAAAGCAGCATTAAATGCTCCTTCAGCAAACAGGCGGCGGAAAAGATTAGGCAATCTAAATGCAACCACAAAAATATCCGCCAATGGGCCAGCGCCCAACGAAGCTGCAATCATCACATCCCGCAGAAACCCGAGAATGCGACTCATCAAAGTCGCAGCCCCCGTCGTAGCCGCAGCTCTGATTATGGAAAACCGCTTCATCAAGCTGCTTTTCTTCCTTGCTTGGCTTGCTTGGTCTGCTTGGCTGACTTGGCTGGCTTGGCTGGCTTGGAAGACTTAGAAGGCTTGGATTGATTAGCCAGCACCATCTGCAAACCATCCATTATGGCGGTCAATTTGGATTTACGTGTTATTTTATCTCCCGTTAGGTCTTGCACGTAGAATACATCAACGGCTCTTTCACCAAATGTGACGGCGCGCGCAGATACAATCGTTACATTCAGATTAAATAATGTTTTGGCCAGCGCATACAGCAATCCCGGGCGGTCTAGTCCGCTGACCTCAACAACAGTCGAATGGCTCGACACATCATTATCAATCATCACATTATTGACCAATTTAAAGGCATTGACCCGCCGCGAGAAAGGCACATCTGCCAGACGGTCAGGGGGAAGAATTTCGCCATGCAAAACACTTTGAATAGTTGCAATAAGCCTCTTCACGCGCGCTTTATCGGGGAAATTTTCCCGTTCAGGCTCTTGCAGTCTTAAAACATCGAGTGCCATGCCATCCTTGGTAATGGCAAGCTTAGCATCAACAATCGTCAACCCAGCCACAGCACACGCACCCGATAAACGCGAGAATAAGCCGGGGTGGTCAGGGCAAGTGAAGTTTAGCTCAAGAACATCCTGTTTTTTATCTTCCGTAACTTCAATTTTAAAGCCAGAGCCTTCTACCGAAGAGAGCAAAGCCGCATGCTTGATTTTTGTATCTATATCGTAACTCAGCCAATAGGCATCATGATGACGCGCAATATATTTCTGGCATTTGGCTTCCGACCAATCGGGCATATTCATCTGCAAAACATCCAGAAATTCTTTCTGAGCATTCGCAACTCTTAGTGGCCTGTTGGCGTGACTTGCAGAGCCGACCAACATAGCCTCAGCTTCGAAATAAAGCTCTCGTAAAAGCTGGCCTTTCCAGCCATTCCAAACACCCGGTCCAACAGCACGAATATCGACCACGGTCAGCACCAACAAATGCCGCAATCTCTCCAAGGTCTGCACATTTGAAACAAAATCTTCAATGGTTTGCGGATCGGTCAAATCACGCCTTTGCGCCGTGTCGCTCATAACCAGATGGAATTCCACAAGCCAAGCCACAAGTTCGGTTTCATTTTTAGTCAACCCAAGGCGTGGTCCGAGACGACGAGCAATGCGGGCGCCGGCAAGCGAATGGTCTTCAGGCCGCCCTTTGGCAATGTCGTGTAGCAGCACAGCCAGATAAATCACCTTGCGATTAATATTCTGTGACATCAAGCGGTGCGCCAGAGGATGGTCATCCTCCAATTCGCCGCGCTCCAATTCAGACAAAATGCCAATCGCTCTGAGCAGATGCTCATCTGCCGTATAATGGTGATACATATTGAACTGCATCATGGCGACAATCCGCCCAAAATCCGGCAATAGCTTCCCCAAAACGCCCGCCTCATTCATGCGGCGCAAAATACGCTCAGGGTGGTTGCGCGAGGTGAGAATTTCCAGAAACAGCTTATTGGCTTCAGGGTTCTCTCGTAAATCCTTATCAATTAGATGACGCGAGCGCGTTACTTCCCGCAACGTATTTGGGGCTATCAGCAACTTATAATCATTGGCGATTTTGAACATACGGATGAGATTAACCGGATTGCGCCGAAATACATCCGAGCGCACCATCGTAAGGCGCTGGCCGGATATGGTGAAACCATGCACCTGTTTTTGACGTTGGAACAGCGCAGGCAACCGCGCCATTCGGCTCGGTTTGGTTTGCTCCGCTTCTAGGCGCGCACAGAAAATTCTGGTTAAATCACCAACATCTTTAGCAATTAAAAAATACTGGCGCATAAAGCGTTCAACCTTATTGAGGCCACTTGTGGACTTGAAGCCCATGGCCTCTGCCATGGCGGATTGATTGTCAAAACCGAGACGTTCCTCTGCGCGCCCAGTCAGGAAATGTAAATGGCACCTGACCGCCCATAAAAAATTGTCACAGCGTTTAAAAAGATTCAGCTCTTCACGAGAGAGAAACCCGCAACTGACTAATTCATCAAGTGTGTCGACCGCATAGCAATATTTAGCAATCCAGAACAATGTGTTCAGATCCCGCAATCCGCCCTTACCTTCTTTAACGTTTGGTTCGACCAGATATCTGCTTTCACCGCTTCTTTTGTGCCTTAGGTCGCGCTCATCCAACTTGGCTTTCACAAAATTACGCGCCGATCCACTCAGAATTTTTCTGGCGAATTTTTTCCGAAATTTTGTGAACAATTCCTCATCGCCGGTCAAAAACCTTGCTTCAAGCATGGCTGTGCGGATGGTCATGTCTGCTTTAGCTTGAGAGATGCAATCCTCTACATCCCGGGTAGCGTGGCCAACTTTTAGGCCCATATCCCAGAGCATGTATAAAATAAATTCTAAAACTTCCAGACAGGCTTTGTCGGCATTTTGGGGTGTGATAAAAAGCAAATCAATATCTGAGCCGGGGGCAAGGCGCTGACGCCCATACCCGCCAACCGCAACAATTGCACATGAAATGGGCTGCCCATCCTTACCCTTCAAAAGCTGATTAGCAAACCGCGCCAACTCAACAATAATGTCATCCATTAAGGCACTGATAACCTCAGCACATTTGCCGCCTCTGTACTCCCGATTAAGCAAGTTTTCATGCGCCAGCTTATGGCCTTTTGACAGCTTCTTTTTGAGCATCTCTAGCGCCGCAGCTCTTGACTGGGTGAGGGCATCATCAGGCATATTCGCGTGATTGCGCTCAATTTTATCAAACGCTTTACGAATTTTTTCAGCCGTATCAGGTTTTTTTAATGTTTTTGACTTTTTATTTACCATGAGCCCGTTCACTTAAAATCCAACTGCCTCTTTATATACATAACCTCTTATATACATAAGCCGCGAACCGAAAAATTATACCTTCATGCTTCATCCAAAATATGACGCAGACGATAAATAAAATCCAACGCCTCTTTCGGGGATAGGCTGTCAGGGTCTATTTCAGCCACTTCCTGACTTAACTTGTTAGCTGGGCTATCCGTTTTATTGTCTTGCGCCTGTTCTGCAGATAGCGCTGGCGCAAATAATGGCAAGTTTTCCAGCACGCCAGCAGGCTCAGCCTGTTCTCGGCTGTGTTCCAACTTTTCAAGCAGTATTCTCGCTCGATCAATCACCGGAGCAGGGAGTCCGGCAAGCTTGGCAACATGAATGCCATAAGAACGATCGGCAGCGCCGGGGACTACCTCGTGGAGAAAAACAACATCACCCTGATATTCTGCAACACGCATAGTGATATTCGTTACTTTATCGAGTTTCTCCGACAGGCCCGTTAATTCGTGATAATGCGTAGCAAACATTGTACGGCATTTGTTAATTTCATGCATATGCTCAACGGTTGCCCATGCAATCGATAGACCATCAAATGTGGATGTGCCGCGCCCAATCTCATCAAGAATGACTAGGCTCGCAGGGCCTGCCTGATTTAATATCGCCGCTGTTTCTACCATCTCAACCATAAAAGTTGACTGACCGCGCGCCAAATCATCTGCCGCCCCAACGCGGCTAAACAGACGATCAACGATTCCGATTTGTGCTTTCGTGGCCGGCACATAGCACCCGCTTTGAGCCAGCACTGCAATTAATGCATTTTGGCGCAAATAAGTTGACTTACCTGCCATATTCGGCCCCGTGAGCAATAATAATCTACCCGTATCACCTTGCTTATCATCAGCATGAATATGGCAATCATTGGCAATGAAAGCGCTCTCACCCTGTCCGGACAATGACGTCTCGACCACTGGATGACGACCGCCCTCAACAAAAAAACGATGGTCATCAAAAATTTCCGGACGCACCCAGTCCATATCGCAAGCAAGTTCGGCGAGCGCCAACGCCACATCCAGTTCAGCTAAAGCCTCAGCGGCCCGGCTAATCGCATCAGCTTCCGCCAGCACTTCGCCACAAAGGGCATTAAAAATTTCCTGCTCAAGCCCTGTTGCTTTTTCACCGGCACGAGAAATTTGACCCGCCAGCTCTGCCAACTCTGTGGTAGAAAACCGAACCGAGTTGGCGAGCGTCTGCCGATGAAAAAATGTCTCGGCAAAAGGAGCTGTCATTAGCCTATCACCATGTGCCGCCGGGACATCAATATGGTAACCAAGCACGGCATTATGTTTAACCTTAAGCGCTTTAATGCCGGTATCTTCACGGTAGCTATTTTGTAACCCCGCAATCACGCGACGGCTTTCATCTCTCAAGCGCCGGGCCTCATCAAGCCCCGGATGATATCCCGCAGCAATAAAGCCGCCATCACGCGTCAGAATAGGTAGCTCATCAGCAAGCACCTTTTCGAGATGTTTGCACAAATCTTTAAGGGGTGCTTGCGAAGGCGCAATTGCCGCCAGCGCCGTCTCGATCAGGGGCGGGCAGGGCATAATATCGGGCAGAGCTGTCGCCGCCAATTCAAAGCCCTGCATCAGCCCGTCTCTCACAGCCGCCAAATCGCGAGGGCCACATCTTTCCAGCGACAGGCGCCCAAGGGCGCGCGCCATATCGGGCGTCTGTTTTAAAATCGAGCGCTTAGTTTCCCGTGTTCTTGTGGTCTCGGCTCCCTGACCTGCATAAAAACTAATGGCATCAAGCCGCCCTTCAATCGCATCTTTTTGAGCCAAGGGCGCAGCAAGCCTTTGGGAAAGCATACGAGCGCCAGGACCCGTTACTGTTTTATCAATTGCCGCAAAAAGAGACCCTTTTTTCTCGCCGGTTTTATTTTGTAGAATTTCCAGATTCTGACAGGTCGCAGCATCTATCCGCATTCTGTCATCGGCCAACATTAAACGGGGTGGCTTTAGGTTCGGCAATTTCCCGAGTTGGGTGAGGGTGAGGTAATTAATCAGAGAACCGCCTGCGGCATACATTGACCGCGACCAGTTACCAAAACCCTCAAGTGTCTTAACCTGATACGCCTCCACTAGGGCCGCGTGACCAGACTCAGAATTAGACTGCGAGGTGGTGAGCTCTGTCACGGCAACATCACCGCAACTTTCAGCCAGAAGACCCTGTTTCTCTGGCTTCAGACTATCCGGCAGAAGCAATTCCCGTGGCATTAAACCCGCCAAACGCCCTTGAATAGCTTCAAATGTTCCGGCAAAAATCTGTACATCGCCTGTCGACATATCCACCCAGGCTAAGGCAGGGTTTTCATCTTGTCGGGTTTGACCGAAAGCGGCGAGGTAATTATTGACCCCCGCTTCTAAGAGCCCCTCCTCTGTCAGCGTGCCGGCCGTTACGAGGCGTACGACCTCGCGCCGGACTACAGATTTTGACCCACGTTTTTTTGCTTCAGCAGGGTCTTCGGTCTGTTCGCAAATCGCAACCTTGTGACCCTGTCGAATGAGGCGATGGAGATAGCTTTCAGCAGCATGAAAAGGCACCCCGCACATCGGAATGTTTTCATCAAGATGTTTGCCACGATGGGTGAGGGTGATGTCCAGCGCCGCCGCCGCCGTAATGGCGTCATCAAAAAATAACTCATAGAAATCTCCCATTCGATAAAACAAGAGAAAATCCTGATGGCCCGCCTTGATGTCCAGAAACTGGCGCATCATTGGCGTGATATTTTGATCTGTAGTCGGCATTTTTGGTTTTGTTGATGACATTTTATTTTCGGCGTTCAGCATAAAGCTATCCTAGCAGAGCCGCCCAGCAATGGAAAATGCGATATGGAAAATTACTGTTGGAAAATATTTGTTTAAATCATTTACTTAAATTAGAGGCACATGAAAACGAAATAAACTCAGGGCTTGTGATAATCGTCACATCACCGTAAATATCAACAAGGCAGGTGTTAAATGGATGACTCAACTGAAAAAAATATATCCGACCGTGAGGCGCTGAGGTTTCACAGTCGTGGCAAGCCGGGTAAGCTTGAAATCAACCCAACCAAGCCAATGGCGACGCAAAGAGATTTGTCTCTGGCCTACTCCCCTGGCGTGGCTGTTCCCGTGCGTGCAATTGCAGAGAATCCCGACGCCTCTTATGATTTAACCAGTCGCGGTAATATGGTCGCCGTTATATCAAACGGGACAGCTATTTTGGGGCTTGGCAATCTAGGCGCACTGGCTTCTAAGCCCGTCATGGAGGGCAAGGCCGTTCTTTTTAAGCGTTTTGCAGATGTTGACAGCATCGACCTTGAGATTGACACCGAAGACCCTGATCAATTTATCAATGCAGTGCGCTATATGAGCCCTAGCTTTGGTGGCATTAACCTTGAGGATATAAAAGCCCCTGATTGCTTCATCATTGAACAAAAGCTGCGCGAAGAAATGGATATTCCCGTTTTCCATGATGATCAGCACGGCACAGCGATTATTTGCGTTGCCGGCCTAATCAATGCACTTCATCTAACGGGAAGAAATATCAAAGAAACAAAGGTTGTAATGAATGGCGCCGGCGCGGCGGGTATCGCCTGTTTAGAGCTATTAAAGGCGATGGGTTTGCCGTCAGATAACGCGATTTTATGCGACACGAAAGGTGTCATCTTTACCGGGCGCGAAGAGGGCATGAACCAATGGAAGTCAGCTCACGCGGTCAAGACTGATGCCCGAACACTCTCTGAAGCTTTGGAGGGTGCGGATATCTTCATCGGACTTTCAGTTAAGGGTGCGCTGACGGGCGAGATGCTGAAATCAATGGGTAAAGACCCAATTATTTTTGCCATGGCAAACCCGGACCCAGAAATTACGCCTGAAGAAGCGCATGAAATTCGCCCTGATGCGATTGTTGCCACCGGGCGCTCGGATTATCCAAACCAAGTTAATAATGTGCTTGGCTTTCCTTATATTTTCCGTGGCGCGTTAGATGTGCAAGCCACAACAATTAACGAAGAAATGAAAATCGCCTGTGCTGAGGCTCTAGCCGCATTGGCGCGAGAAGATGTGCCCGATGAGGTTGCTGCAGCTTATAATGACGAACGCCTGCGCTTTGGGCCGAATTACATTATCCCCGTCCCATTTGACCCGCGCCTGATTAGAGATATCCCTCCTGCGGTTGCAAAAGCCGCGATGGAAACTGGTGTTGCCAGAAAACCAATTGTGGACATGGATGCTTATCAAGACCGCCTATCCGCACGCCTCGACCCGGCGGCAGGTTCTTTGCAAGTTATCTTCAACAAGGTTCGCCAGAAGCCCAAGCGGATGATATTCGCCGAAGGCGAGCAAGAGCAGGTTATCCGCGCAGCAATTGCTTATAAGGATGCCGGTCTGGGCGAACCAATTCTTATTGGGCGGGATGAAATTGTTCTTGAAAATATGAAGTCAATCGGTCTCGGCGACAGAGATGATTTGAAAATCGCCAACACCAGCAATTCCGAAAGAGTTGATGACTACGCTGCCTATCTCTATGAGCGGCTACAGCGCGATGGCTTCCTCGAAAGAGATGTGATGCGCATGGTTAGCAATGACCGGAATATTTTCGGCGCCTGCATGCTGGCGCTGGGTGATGCTGATGCGATGATTACGGGCGTAACCCGCAATTACTCTATCGTGCTTGAGCAAGTAACCAAGGTTATCGACCCAATGCCGGGAAAACGGATTATCGGGGTTTCAATGATCTTGGCGCGCGGGCGGACTGTGCTGGTTGCTGATACCAATGTGCATGATATGCCTAATGGTGAAGAATTGGCGGATATCACTGAGCAAACTGCTCAAACTGCACGCGCACTTGGCTATGAACCAAGGGTCGCCTTGCTCGCTTATTCTACCTTTGGTCACCCCGAGGGCGACAGATCAAGATATGTGCGCGATGCCATCAAAATTTTGGAACATCGTTGCGTTGATTTCGAATTTGATGGAGAAATGGCCGCCGATGTGGCGCTCAACAAAGATGTGCGTAGCATGTATCCTTTCTCCCGCCTCAAAGATAATGCCAATGTGTTGGTTATGCCGGCTATTCACTCCGCTTCCATTTCAACAAAAATGCTGGGTGAACTTGGTGGTGCAACTGTGATTGGGCCAATGCTTGTAGGGATGTCTAAATCTGTCCAAATTGTTCGCATCGGGTGTACTTCTTCGGAATTACTCAATATGGCAGCAATTGCGGCATATGATTTTTAAATAAAGTCATTCTTTTACATCCAAAGCCATGCCGCGCCATACCATAGCGGATGCGATGTGCCTTGCGGCAAGGTTTTCACAACCATCTAAATCAGCAATCGTCCGTGCAACTCTTATTATGCGGTTATAACCCCGCGCCGTGAGCTTGGAATTCGTTGCCTCGCTGGTGATTTTATCAATAAGAACCTGACCATCTTCATCTGGCCTTGCAAGGTCACGCAAAAGTTCACCATCCAGATTGGCATTCAAACAACCTTGATTGCGATCAAACTGAACTTTCTGAGCATGTGCAACACGTTGAGCAATATCAGCACTCTTCTCCCCACTATCGGGTGACAACATATCCCGCAAAGATACAGGTGGCACCTCAATCCGAATATCAAACCTGTCAAGTAAAGGCCCAGACAATCGGCCCAGATATTCGTTAATACATTGCGGAATGCGATGGCAGGAAAGTTCGGGGTCATTGGCGTGACCGCAACGACATGGATTCATGGCCGCAACAAGCTGAAAATTAGCGGGGTAAGTAATATGCGCTTCAGCACGGGCAATCTCTACCTCACCTGTTTCAATGGGTTGGCGTAAAGCATCGAGGGTCTGACGAGAAAATTCGGGCAATTCATCAAGAAACAAGACGCCATTATGCGAGAGAGAAATCTCACCCGGCTTGGCCTGACGACCGCCCCCAATTAGTGCCGCCATACTCGCTGAATGATGCGGTGCGCGAAATGGTCTGTGGCTCGCCATATTCACGCCACTCCCCCCGGAGGACAAGCTCTTAATCATAGTAACCTCCAAGCGTTGCTTTGATTGAAGGGGTGGCAATATACCTGGTAATCTTGCTGCTAGCATGGACTTGCCCGCACCTGGTGGGCCGGTAAACAAAAGATTATGCCCCCCTGCTGCCGCGACTTCGAGCGCCAATCTTGCCTGAGGTTGACCGCGCACATCCGACATATCGGGCATGTCAACTTTTGCGGTTTCAATGAGCGGGTCAGGTGGCGGTAGAATTTGCGTCTCGCGCAGATGATTGATTAGTTGAAGAATATGATCGGCTGCGACAATGCCGTGATTGTCAGGCGAAGCCAGCCCCGACCAAGCGGCTTCGGGGCCGCAATCGGCAGGGCAAATAAGACCTAACCCCCAAGACATGGCGGCCATAGCAGCGGGAAGGGCGCCCGGAACCCCGCCAATCCGACCGTCCAAGGACAGTTCGCCTATGGCAACAAACCCCTCAACCGCTTCTGCCGGTAACGCACCCATCGCTACCATGAGCCCCAAGGCAATGGGTAAATCATAATGACTGCCCTCCTTGGGTAAATCAGCCGGGGCGAGATTGACAGTAATACGCTCCGGGGGAAGGCCTAATCCGATTGCCGAAAGCGCACTTCTCACCCGCTCACGACTTTCGCCGATTGCCTTATCAGGCAATCCAACTGTGTTGAAAACCATTTTGCCGGGGGAGAGATGCACTTGCACATCCACCTTGACGGCATTCATGCCTTGAAAGGCTAGTGTATTGATACGTGCGACCATTATTATTCATTTTTGTTTTGGCCAAACCGATTTGCCGGAAAACAGGAAAGATACACTCAGAAAAAGAACTAGGATATAATCGATCAGGCAGGCGTTTTTTGTTTATTAGTTCACAATAATATTATAAGTTTTAATATGTTTTGTTGCAAAGTTGAGCTTGTGTAATGTTTAACCAGAAACGCGTAGAAGTAAACATCGGTGATGTTTTTGTCGAATACTTCCACAATAAAAGGAAAATCCTGTCCATGATGGGATTGTCTAAAGATTTTGAAATCTCAAATTTTCAAAATTTATGGACAGTCGTCCGTATTAATAATTTCAGTGGCTATCCTCATGCAGAACTGCATGACAAAAAAAGTGGCGGTACCAGAATAATCGCCGTTGATGCGCTGGAAAAACAGGAAAACTACAAAAAATACTCTCTGGAGCCTTTCGATACGGCTGTTTGAAGCTTCACCGCTTTAGCCTGACCTCAATCGCATCCCAAATGAGCTTGGCAACATCCGGGCCGCCGAAGTTTGCAATTTCGCGGATACAAGTCGGAGATGTTACATTAATCTCAGTGAGATAATCACCAATCACATCAATGCCTGCAAAGATAATTCCATTATCCCTCAAATAACTTCCAATGGTATTGGCAATTTCAATATCTCTTTCAGATAATTCGGAGGCCACCGGGCGACCACCTACATGCACGTTCGCGCGCGCCTCACCGGGTTGGGGAATGCGGTTCAACGAGGCCACCGCCTCGCCCTCCACCAGGATGACCCGCTTATCGCCCTGCCTTACATCAGGCAAATATTGCTGAGCAACAATCGGCTCTCGGCTTGAGACCATAAACATTTCTACTAAGGCAGAAAAGTTTTCATCTTGTTGTGTGACTCTGAAAACCCCTGCGCCGCCATTGCCGTAAACTGGCTTAAGAATAATATCGCCAAATTCTTTTCTAAAGTCTTCCAGAGCCTTCGGATCACGCGTTAATAATGTTGGCGGCTGAAGTGTCGGAAACAAAACCGGAAGGATTTTCTCTGGTCCGTTACGCACGGCAACAGGATTATTGACTACCAGCGTCTCGTCGCAGATTTGTTCCAGCATATGGGTGGCAGAAATATAAGCCATATCAAAAGGAGGGTCCTGACGCATTAAAACAACATCCATACCCTTCAGATTTTGCACCTCTTCCGGCCCAGCAGAAAAATAATCTTCGCTTTTGTCTTTGAGTGCCAAAGAACGTAGACGCGCTGTGACCTCACCATCTCTCAGGCTCATAGCCTCCGGCAGGTAGTAATAAAGCTCGAAGCCCCGCTTTTGCGCCTCTAAGCCAAGAGCAAAAGTACTGTCCCCACCAACGTCTATTGACTCTATAGGGTCCATTTGAATTGCAACTTTTAAAACCATTTAACTTATCCGAATTATCTCTGGCGAAGTGCCTCATCTTCAGTGGAAACATTGCTGAGCTCTTCTGCAGCAGCAAAGGCCAACATCATTTCATCCACTGTCTCAAACTCAAGCTTAACCTCAACCACGCCCGATATTGTTCGAGCATGATTAACGACACGCGTCGCCTCTTCTTCCGTCGGGGCAATGCCCAGAATATATACCACACCTCTATGGGTTCTGATGATGAAATTCACTGCTGAGATTGCCTGATCAGTCATCATTGCTGTGCGAAGGCGCGCGCTGATTAAACCGTCACGCGCAACTTTTGAAAAACTGCGAGGCTCGCTGACTTTGACATAGTCAAAAATTTGCCGAATGCCCGCCGTATCGCCAACAATCTTCTGAAGGGTTTTGCGGGCAACCTCATTCTGTACCGTACCTGTTAACATCACGCGCCCCGCCAATGCATCAATTTTAATTTTAAGCAACAGCGTATCGTCTTCCTGCAAAAGCGCGCGGTTCACAGCGACCATCAGGCCGGCATCGTTTACCCGCTTTTCGAAGCCGGGCGCACTCAACGCCGCCGACCCGACTGTTGACACCCCACCAACAATCGTCCCCGGCACCGTGCACCCGTATGATATGAGGAAGGGTAATAAAGCCGCCAAAAAAACCACAGCACGCCGCTTATGTCGGTGCAGTCCTATCTTTATTTTCTTACTATGCTCAAAATCCATAAACGTCGTCGTCCCACATATTTTTAAAACGCCTTGGCCATTTTCTCGGAACAATAATAATCGCATCAAAGCGCCATGAGCAATCAGCGTATTGCCTTTGCTGCGACATGAATATATCTGCAGCATTTGAAATCCGTCTCCATTGATGCGCCGTTATCGAGTCCAATGCCGACTGTTCGTTTTGGCGCGCCTTTACCTCGATGAAAGTGATGATTTTTCCCTTTTTGGCAACCAAGTCAATTTCACCCAACGGACATTTCCAACGCCAAGCCAAAACACGCCAACCTGTCAGCGTCAAATAAAGCCCGGCAAGGATCTCGGCACGGATGCCGCGCCTATAAGCCTGCATTTTTTTATTTTGTTGTTTTTTCTTACTTGTCAAAATCATTCATTTTCTTCATCAGAAAACGTTAACGCCAATTGATAAACATCTCGCTTAGACCAGCCGGAAAGTGCGGCAACTCTTGCTGCCGCGGTTTTTAGGGGCTGACTTTGCATGGCAATCCTCAGGCTTTTGCGCACGTCTGACTCAGACATTTTTTCGCGTTCGGCGGGCGGGTTAATAAGCACCACAATTTCCCCGCGCGCAGAGGCGTTGGCATCAATAGTCTCAATCAGTTCTGCTGGCGCGCCGACAAGAACTTCCTCAAACGCTTTGGTCATTTCCCGGCACACTGCCGCCTCGCGGTCAGGCATTACAGCTTCAATATCTTTTAATAGCCCCGTCAGCCTTTTTGGACTTTCAAACAAAACTAGCGTGACAGGAATATCGACCAACTCACTCAGAGCTGTTTGCCGTGCCGCAGACTTAGGCGGTAAGAACCCGGCAAATAAAAATCTATCACTCGGAAAACCAGCAATGCTTAAAGCCGCAATCGGGCTTGACGCACCTGGCACTGAAAAAATTTCATGCCCCGCATCACGCACATCTTTAACAAGACGATAACCCGGGTCTGAAATCAGCGGTGTCCCGGCATCGCTGATCAGCGCCACTGACAAGCCGCCCTCAAGCTGGCGCAAAATTTCAGCCCGCACATGGTCAGATGAGTGTTCATGATAACTATCAGGCTTGCGTTGAATACCATGGAGAGAGAAAAGCTTTTTAGTGATGCGTGTATCTTCACAATAGACTTTATCTGCCTGCGCTAGAACATCCAACGCGCGCAACGTAATATCTTTTGAATTGCCTATGGGGGTGGCAACAACATAAAGGCCACTCTTAAGGACGCCTTTGGGGTCAGAACCATTTCGTCCAGACATGCGCGCACGTTGAGTGCTTTTTATCGGCTTTGAGACAGGGTGTTCCGTCATAATATGACTTTGCCTTATTCGTTCTAAATGGCAAGTACCTATCCTCTGGAGCTGACTTCCGGTATTAAGAGTATCGGCATTTCACCTCATTTAGGAATATGTTAAAGCCATACTGAGAACATAATTGAAATTTATAGCTGTTAACTTGATTAAATTGTTGTTGATGAGATACGCCGAAATGAAAAAGAACACATCTATGTCGCTGGTACTTACGAGCCTAATTACGGGTTTAATTACGAGCTTGATTGCTGGTTGTGCCACCGAAACAGATATGAGTGGGTCAAATTCCCGTGGCTCTACAACACAAGGTACGATTTATGAACTGCCGGGGAAGAAATCGTCTCCGGGCGTCTTGGACTATCGCATTGTTGAAAACACCAGGGCCTTCTTGCGTGCCTTGCCTGAAACCAAAAATCAACCAACAGCATTTGAAAGCCGTTCTGAAGCTCTGACGGAGGAGAAGCGGCCTCAGATTATGAATGATGGGCGTATCCGCGTCGGGCTTTTGCTGCCCTTCGAGTCCGGTAATGAAGCCGTAAACGAAGTCGCAACCGATCTTTTTAACGCGGCACAATTGGCAGTTTTTGATATTAACCGTCCCGAAATTACCCTTATTGTTAAACCAACGAACGGAACAAAAAAAGGGGCGGTGAGGGCCGCGCGTGCAGCGCTTAATGACGGCGCTCATATTATCATTGGACCCGTTTTCGCGGACTCCGTTCGGGCTGTAACCCCCATCACCACATCCGCCAATGTGCCTCTTATTGCGTTTTCCAATGACCGATCTGTCGCCAGTCAAGGCGTCTGGCTTATTGGGTTCTTACCCGAGCAAAATCTTGAGCGGATTATCGAAACGGCGAGACTAGAGGGCAAAGAACGCTTCGCAGCACTTATTCCTGAAACACCTTATGGCCAAAGAATTGCGGCGGCGCTCGAGCCGACTGTTACGCGCTATGGCGGGGAGCTCGTGCAAGTAGAATATTATCAAGAAGAAGCTCAATCCATGTTCGATCCGGTGCAAAAGCTTGCCCAATATGATGAACGGAAAGTCGCTAAAGAAGAAGAAATGGCGCGGTTAATGGAAGAAGCGCGCCTCTTGCTGCCTGATGTCGAAGAAGATGAGTTTGAAAAGGCACTAGAGGAAATAGCCCCTGAGCTTTTTACTCAAATAAAGGAGCTTGAACGCAGAGAAACTTTTGGCGAACTACCCTTTGATGCGGTTATTTTGCCGGAGGGTGGCGTAAAGCTGAGAAGTCTTGCGCCTTTACTACCTTATTTTGACGTCGATCCGCGTGAGGTCAAATTTTTGGGAACCGGCCTGTGGGATGACCCACAACTCGGTCAGGAACCGCCGCTTGTCGGGGGGTGGTATGCAGCGCCGGACCCGGGGGGATGGAAAGCGTTTTCAGGTCGCTATAAAAAAGTCTACGGACAGAAGCCGCGCCGAATAGCAAGTCTAGCCTATGATGCTGTTAGCCTGACTGCCGCGCTTTCTGCCATTAACCCTGACAACCCCTTTGACGACAGTGCCATGACAAATGCTGACGGGTTTCTAGGTATTGACGGTATATTCCGCCTTAATGAAGATGGGCTGAATGAGCGTGGCCTCGCCGTGCTCGAAGTGAGGCGACGGAAAAACAAAGTCGTAACGCAAGCGCCAGATAGTTTCGTCCAAATAGATCGCGCCAAGTTGAATTTCAACGCCCTATTCCTGACAGATAACAGTGACACGCCATCTGAAATCAAGACGGAGGACGGGGTTTTATTTCTGGACTCAGGCGATCAACAGCTCAGCGACCAGCCTGTCGAGAACGAGGCGCCCGCTCCGAGTGGCGACGAGCCTGTCCTGCCGGTTCTCCAATAAATCCGCAGATACAAGAAAATTTATTTTAGCCAAATCCAATGCGCCATCCGGTGCTTCGGCATTTTTGGAAATATCTGAAAGAGACACGCCTTCGACAAGGCGCAAACCGAACATCAGACGCTCTTCAAAAACTTCCTCTTTTGACAACGGCTCAAGAGAGGCGAGGCCGTGACCCACCGACATATCCAATGTAGACCCAAGCCAAGCCGCCGGTTTTTTGATGCCGAGGGAAGCGTGACGATGCCCCCCAATATCAACGCGTCCATGTGCGCCAGGGCCAATTCCAATATAAGGCGCCCCCTGCCAGCACTGTATATTATGACGAGACTCATGGCCCGGTCGCGCGTGATTAGAAACTTCGTAAGCCACTAACCCCGCATCGTGGCAGAGCGATTGCGTCACATCATAAAGCCCAATTTGCACATCTTCTTCTGGCAAGGACAGCCGCCCCGCCTGATAGAGCTTGCCAAAATTGGTGCCCTGCTCAATCGTCAACTGATAAGCCGATAGATGATCCGGCGCCAAAGCTAAAGCGGTCGTCAGCTCTGCTTTCCAAGCGTCAACGGTCTGGTCTGGAAGGGCATAAATCATATCCAAGGATGCATAATCAAAAACATCACGCGCCAAAGCAAAAGCCGCAATCGCATCAGCCGAACTATGGGTGCGACCAAGAAATGAAAGCGCGGCATCATCCAGCGATTGCACGCCCATAGAAAAGCGCGTAATGCCCGCCCTTTTTAGGTCCTCCAACAATGGCCTATCAAGCCCAACGGGATTAGCCTCAAGTGTAATTTCTGCATTTGGCGACAACCCCCAAACAGAATTGATTTCATTTAAAACGCCCTCGAGAATATCTGGGCGCACCAGAGACGGGGTGCCGCCTCCGAAAAAAACGCTTGTCACGGGGCTGGTGTAATCCGTCAAATTACTAAGATGTTGAATTTCTGCTGTATAGGCCTTCAGCCAACTATCCTGATCAACATTTTTGAAAACATGAACATTGAAATCACAATAGGGGCAAATCGACAGGCAAAACGGCCAGTGAACATAAATGCCGAGAGCCTCTGGCTCCGGCTTTTGAAATACCTTTGCCGCTGCCGCGCCTAATCTTTCAGACATGCTGTAACAAGTTTCTGAAATGCTTCTGCGCGATGTGACATAGCATGTTTTACATCCGGCTGTATTTCACCAAAGGTTTTTGCCAGACCATCGGGTTGGAACACCGGGTCATAACCAAAGCCCATATCCCCTCGTGGGGGCCAAACCAGTTCGCCAAAGACCTTGCCTTCAAAGCTTTCGCAATGACCGTCCGGCCATGCAAGGGTCAGTGCGCAGACAAAATGAGCCGTTCTGGGAGCATCTGGAATACGAGTGAGCGCCTCCTCGACCTTTCTCATGGCGCGCTCAAAATCACGCCCAGCCGTTTCTCCCTTTTCAACATCCCCCTCCGCCCATCTGGCAGAATGGATGCCTGGCGCGCCGCCCAGCGCGTCAACCGCAAGCCCACTATCATCGGCAATTGCCGGCAGACCAGCCGCTTGTGCGGCGGCAAGGGCTTTTAGCTCTGCATTTGCAATGAAAGTGTCGCCGGTTTCCTCCGGCTCAGGTAAATCTAAGTCAGCCGCGCTGATTGTTTCGATACCGAATGCACGGACCAGCTCATTAATTTCAGTTACCTTCCCGGCATTATGGCTGGCGACAATAAGCTTTCCTGATAAGACTTTCCGATTTTCAGACATGTAACGCCTCAAAAATTTTGACTAAGAGAAATTTTGAATAAGAGAAATTTTAACCGAGGGATTGCTTTTGCAACACGACCAGATCCCGGACACCCGCTTCGGCAAGCGTCATGAGAGCAGAAAAATCCTGCTGACTAAAAGGTCTTTCCTCAGCTGTGGCCTGAACCTCAACAAGTGAGCCGCTACCTGTCATCACAAAATTC
>CALKOC010000020.1 GCA_938091085.1 uncultured Alphaproteobacteria bacterium | reverse complement strand
GCAATCACATCAGTTATCATTGGGTTGCAATTTAGTGCATGCAGCGAAGAAAAAACCGCACAATCTGAATTAATCCTTGCTCAAATGACGCTTGAAGAAAAAATTGGACAGGTCATTCAGGCTGATATTGCTTCCGTTACGCCTGCAGAAGTTAAAGAATATAATCTTGGCTCTATATTGAACGGCGGTAATTCAGCTCCTGGTGGTGGTAAAACAGCTGAATGGAATGAATGGGTAGCTCTTGCCGATGCCATTTGGCTCGCTTCAACTGATACCTCAGATGGTGGTCTAGGAATTCCGGCAATTTGGGGAACGGATGCCGTTCACGGACATAATAACCTACAAACGGCGACAATCTTTCCACACAATATTGGCCTTGGCGCAACACGCGATACTGACCTGCTGGAGCGAATAGGTGCCGTGACCGCACATGAAGTTCGTGCAACAGGAATAGACTGGGTATTTGCGCCAACTGTTGCGGTAGCGCGCGATTATCGCTGGGGACGCACCTATGAAAGCTATTCTGAAAATCCCGAGCTTGTTTCAGATCTTGGGGCAGCCCTAATTTTGGGGATACAAGGCAAGCCCGGCACTGACACTTATCTTGGCGATAAAAAAACGATTGCTACAGCAAAACATTTTGTCGGTGATGGCGGCACTCAATACGGTATTGATAAAGGCGACACGATAGTTACTGAACAGGAACTGCGTGATATTCACGCCTATCCTTATAAACTTGCTTTCCAAAATGATGTGCAATCCGTGATGGCATCCTTCTCAAGTGTGAACGGCACCAAGATGCATGAAAGCAAAACATACCTGACAGGCCTATTGCGTGAAGAAATGAACTTCAAAGGGTTTGTTGTCGGTGACTGGAACGGTCATGCCGAAATTCCTGGATGTACAGCAACTAATTGCCCTGACGCTTTCCTTGCCGGTGTTGATATGTATATGGCCCCCGAAAGCTGGAAAGGCATTTACGAGTCTCTCAAATCTCAAGTTGAGAGTGGCATTGTTCCAATGGCGCGTCTGGATGAGGCCGTTCTCAGAATTCTGCAAACAAAACTGAATGCTGGCGTCTTTGAAGCAGGACTTCCATCACAACGCCCGGAAACAAAAGAACAATCATTAGGAAGTGACGAGCATCGAGCTGTAGCGCGTGAAGCCGTCCGTAAATCTCTTGTTCTTCTTAAGAATAATAATCAAGCCCTACCCATTAAACCCAAAACCAAAGTTATGGTGGTCGGCGCCGCTGCAAAATCTATGAAGCATCAAACCGGCGGGTGGACGCTTTCATGGCAAGGTAATGATAATGCAAATGATGAATTTAAAACCGGCGAAACTATTTATGCAGGCCTTAAATCTGCCGTTACTCAAATAGGTGGTACGATTAACTGGTCAGCCAATGGGTCTTATGAACAAAAGCCAGACACAGCGATCATCGTCTTTGGAGAAGAACCCTATGCGGAGTTTCACGGCGATAGAATGGATTTAATTTTTGAATTCGAAGGTGATCCTAATCTTAATATTCTCAAACGACTCAAAGCTGAGGGGATTCCTGTTGTTTCCGTTTTCATTAGTGGTCGTCCACTTTGGGTGAACAGCCATATTAACCACTCCGATGCATTCGTTGCGGCATGGCTACCCGGCACGGAAGCGGGCGGAATTGCAGATGTTTTGATTGCCTCTTCAGATAGCACGCCACAATATGACTTTGTTGGCCAATTGCCATTTTCTTGGCCTGTTGAAGCAAAT
Source organism: uncultured Alphaproteobacteria bacterium (assembly GCA_938091085.1). Classification (GTDB taxonomy): domain Bacteria; phylum Pseudomonadota; class Alphaproteobacteria; order RS24; family RS24; genus Micropelagius. The sequence continues at coordinate 2,325 of CALKOC010000020.1, read as the reverse complement.
GGTCAATTAATTCGCAAGAATGATGGCTCTGCGTTTCAATATGGCTATGGCTTGAACTATGAAGATAACCTCCAACTCGCCGCCCTGCCCGTTTCTGACATTTTACAAAAACCTGAAGAAATCTTTTCAGGTAAAATTCTATCCAAAGGTAAGGCAGTCGACCCGCTTGAGTTTTATTTGGGTGATCTTACCAATTCAAACACGCCAGCTCCAATGTTGAACCTTAAGAGCCTTGGCGGAAGCCTTATCTCAGCAGGTACGGATTATCAGGCGCAAGAAGACTCAAGAAAATTAAGCTGGGTAAACAGCAATGAGGCAGAAGCTTCAGCCCGTCTAGCGCGCCCGTTTGATATAACGCAAATGCCTAAATACGATATGCTCGCTCTTACCATGACAATAAAAGTCTCCCAAACTGGTGATCAAGAATTCGTTATTGGGATGGCTTGTGGCGAAGGTTGTTCCGGCGCACTGCCTATGTCTGCCATGTTATCAGAACTTCCCCGCAATCAATGGCAAGAGGTGGTTATTCCCCTTAATTGTTTTGTGAACAAAGGGCTCGACCTGAAAAATGTGGAAGTGCCGCTTTTCATGCAAGCCAATCAAGGCTGGGAATTATCGGTTAATAAAGCAGAACTTGTCAGCTCAAAAGAACTGACAAGTTGTCCGCAATAATTATTTGGTAGCAATCTAAAGGGTGACTACCAGAAAAAGATATAAATACCGGTGAGCAAGCCCCCAATTGCAATCGACATTCGATTGAACAGGGCTGCACTTTCAAAACTAATGCCTGAAACATCTACAGGTTGCCCCGGCTCAGGCTCTTTAGTCAGAATTGAGATGATATAGCCGGCAGCTATACAGGCAAGGAAGACAATCCAAATGCGGATTACGAAAGGTGTATCCGGGGTTGCCAATTTAAGCATGATATTCGAGCCAACAGACACAACAAGCATGCCAAAAGCACCATGTGAGTTACATCTTTTCCAGAACATTCCAAGCAGGAAAACGGCAACAATGCCGGGCGCAATATAACCTGTATATTCCTGAATAGTTTGAAATGCGCTGGCCATGCCACCAAGAAATGGACGCGCCAATATCACAGCAATCACAATTGAGACCAGCGAAGTTATCCGACCAACTGACACATAATGCTGCTCAGTTTTTTCAGTGGCAATATAATCACGATAAATATCCATAGTGAAAATCGTTGAGATGGAATTCATCATGGAAGCCAGTGAAGAAACAATGGCAGCAATGAGTGCGGCAAACACCAACCCGCGAAGACCTTGCGGCATAAGTGTCATTAATACGCCATATGTAGAGTCCGGCTTAGCCTGAAGAGCCGCCATATCTAGCTGAGAATTTTGTGCTAACCACAAAGCGGCAATGCCGGGAATAACAACGATTACCGGAATTAGAAGTTTCAAGAAGGCGGCAAAAGCCAGACCTTTACGAGCCTCCTGAAGACTTTCTGCACCGAGAGCTCTTTGAATGATATATTGGTTAAAGCCCCAATAAGAAAAATGTAAAACCCACAGACCACCAAGCAAAGTCCATATACCGGGCAAATCTTGATAACTTGGATTCTCAGGGGATAAAATCATTTTAAAGTGACCCGGAAAATCATTCATGAGGACACCAAAACCCCCAAGCATACTTCCGCCACCATTTACCATAGATAACAAAATACCTGTAATTACTGCCCCGCCGACAATGAGAATTATAACTTGAATTATATCGGTAAGCGCGACAGCTTTAAGTCCGCCATAAGCTGAATAAAGCACAGCAAAAGAAGCCAGCCCTATCATGCAATGCATAACGCTCCACCCAGTGAGTGCATTAAGCGCCAAGCCCCCAAGCCATAAAACAGCTGTCAAATTGACTGAAGTGTAAAGTACGACCCAGAATATCGCCAATAGCAATTTGACCTCGCCACCAAAGCGTGTCTCTAAAAATTGCGGCATGGTGTAGATCTTTTTCTCAAGAAAAATCGGCAGGAAAAATTTCGCGACAATAAGCAATACTATAGCTGCTTGCCATTCATAAGCCGCAATTGCTAACCCGACGACAAACCCCTGTCCCGATTGACCAATAATCTGCTCTGCAGAAATATTAGCCGCAATTAGCGAAGCACCAACCGCCCACCATTTAAGGCTGTTACCGGCAAGAAAATAATCTTTACTATTAATTTCATGATCAGCTGGCGCTCTGGAAACATAAAGAGCGACCCCCATTAATACAGCACCGTAAATTGCAATCACGGATAAATCTAGAAATGTAAGCATTAGCCCCTCCCGACAATGACTTTTCTATCATATTGATATT
>CALKOC010000019.1 GCA_938091085.1 uncultured Alphaproteobacteria bacterium | reverse complement strand
GGTTTTGATTATCTCAGAGATAATATGAAATTGTCTCCCAGCCACATGGTTCAACGCGATCATGCATTTGCGATTGTCGATGAGGTGGACTCCATTCTGATTGACGAAGCTCGGACACCGCTAATTATCTCAGGCCCCGTGGAGGATAAGACCGAGCTTTACACAGCCATTGACAAGCTTATTCCGGATCTTGGTGAAGAAGATTACGAAATTGATGAAAAAACCCGAACAATTTCTCTCACTGACGCCGGCAATGACAAGGTTGAAATCTGGTTACATGAAAAAGGTTTGATGGATGAACAATCTTCAATCTACGACATTGGTAATGTCACCCTTGTTCATCATGTCACCAATGCCCTCCGTGCTCATAAATTATTTGCCCGCGATACGGAATATATTGTTCGAAACAATCAGGTCATTCTGATTGACGAATTTACGGGTAGAATGATGGAAGGACGGCGCTTTTCAGACGGCTTACATCAAGCGCTTGAGGCTAAAGAAGACGCCTTTATCCAACCTGAAAATCAAACTCTGGCTTCTATTACATTCCAAAACTATTTCCGGCTTTATGACAAACTTTCCGGCATGACCGGTACTGCCTCAACTGAAGCTGACGAATTTATGGATATTTACAGTCTGGATGTTCTGGAAATCCCAACAAACACATTGGTCGCACGTGATGACCATGATGATGAAATCTATCGCACCCTTGAAGAAAAAATGAATGCTGTGATTGATTTGATTGAAGATTGCCGCGGCCGGAAACAACCCGTTCTCGTTGGCACAACCAGCATTGAGAAGTCCGAGGCACTTGCGGATATGCTCAAGAAAAAGAAAATTCCACATAATGTCCTCAATGCCCGCTATCACGAACAAGAAGCCCAGATTATCGCTCAGGCTGGGGTGCCGGGCGCAGTAACCATTGCCACCAATATGGCTGGCCGCGGAACTGATATTCAACTCGGTGGTAATCTAGATATGCGCCTTGCCACCGAAATCGACGCCGGCCTTGATGAAGAGAAAAGGCAAGCATTAACTGCCAAAATCACACAAGAAGTCGAAACATCGAAACAAGAAGCTCTTAGAGCGGGCGGTCTCTGCGTTGTTGGCACTGAAAGACATGAAAGCCGACGCATTGATAATCAGCTTCGGGGTCGCTCAGGGCGTCAAGGTGATCCCGGACGATCACATTTTTTCCTGAGCCTTGAAGATGATTTGATGCGAATTTTTGGAACTGACCGCATGGACGGCATGTTGCAACGCCTTGGCCTTCAAGAAGGTGAAGCCATTGTTCACCCTTGGATCAATAAAGCATTGGAGCGCGCTCAGAAAAAAGTTGAAGCACGCAATTTTGACATTCGAAAAAATATTCTCAAATTTGATGATGTCATGAACGACCAAAGAAAAGTCGTCTTTGAACAAAGACTTGAATTTATGAATAGCGAGGATTTAAGTAGCACGATTGAGGAAATGCGTCATAGCGTGATTGATGACATAGTTGCAGCGCATATCCCACCACGAGCCTACCCAGAGCAATGGGACATTGAAGGTCTCTCAAATCAAATCAATCTAACCTTCAATAAAGAATTGCCCATCCAGGATTGGGCTGATGAAGAAGGCATCGCTGAGGAAGAAATTCACTCAAGACTGATTGAAGAGACAGATAAAATGGCTGCCGCACGCGCCGCAAATATAGGCCCGGATATTATGCGTCAGGTTGAAAAAAGCCTGATGTTGCAAATTCTTGACCAGCATTGGCGCGACCATCTTTTAACCTTAGAGCATTTACGTCAGGTTGTTGGCCTGCGCGGATATGGGCAAAGAGACCCGCTTTCTGAATATAAGCTGGAGGGGTTTACACTGTTTTCGAACATGCTGGATAATCTCAGGCAGGATGTCACGCGTCTTGTTATGACGGTAGATGTCGTTCCTGAACCAGCGGAACTACCGCAAGAAACATTCGAAAGTGGCGCCGGTCAAGAACAGGGGGAAATTGAAACCCCTGTTGGAACACGAGCCGGAAAACAAGCAGTCGGAAACAAAATCCCCAGAAACGCTTCCTGCCCGTGTGGGTCAGGTAAGAAGTATAAGCACTGCCATGGGCGTGCTTATTAGTTTCTGATTTTACCTTAACTTAATTTTTAAGCTCAATTTTAGCTTAATTTTAGGCTAGACCTTGACGCCCCATATCCAGGAACTTCTGGCGTCTATCGCGGCGCAACTCGTCCGAGGATAATTGCGAGAGATCATCAAGCTCCTCAATCACGGCATCTCCGACCTGATCAATAATAAGATCGCGCTCACGATGCGCGCCACCGACCGGCTCTGGCAGAATGCGGTCAATAACACCTAAATCGTTCAAGCTGTCAGCTGTGACTTTCAGTGCTTCAGCAGCTTCCTTGGCTTTCTCGCGTGACCGCCATAAAATGGAAGCACAAGCTTCCGGCGATGCAACGGAATAAATCGAATGTTCCAGCATTAAAATACGGTTGGCTGTCGCGAGCGCAAGCGCACCACCCGAGCCGCCTTCACCTACAATAACTGATACAAAAGGCACACCAATCTGGAGACATTTTTCAGTACACCGCGCAATGGCTTCAGACTGCCCGCGTTCTTCTGCACCAATGCCGGGATAAGCACCCGATGTATCTACGAGCGTCACGACTGGAATGTTAAAACGCTCAGCCAATTCCATAACTCTGATAGCTTTACGGTAACCTTCAGGACGCGCCATACCAAAATTATGCTTCAGTCTCGCTTGAGTATTCGCCCCTTTTTCATGCCCCATAATGGCAACGCGACGACCCTGCCACCGCCCAAGCCCTGCAATAATCGCTTGATCATCTGAATAGAGGCGGTCACCTGATAAAGGCGTGAAATCTTCAACAAGATGGTCGATGTAATCAACAAAATGCGGCCTTGCTGGATGGCGGGCAACCAGCGTCTTCTGCCAAGGGTCGAGGCTCTTATATGTTTTCTCGAGCTGGGAGGCGACTTTCTCCTCCAACCGATTCACCTCATTGAGAATATTGACCTCCGGATCATCTTTGGAAATGGCGCGCAATTCGGCAATCTTGCCTTCCATCTCAGCGATCGGCTTTTCAAATTCCAGGTAAACTTGCATTTTGATCTCCGGATTTTCGTCACATGACAAATCGTGACACAAACTAATATATCAAATTCGACGCTTGCGGAACATTTTTTACCCTCTAACAGCTTATGTTTCTAAAAATCCTGCTTAATTAAGCTATCAAAATCTCACTCAAATTTTTTATTTGCCAGCGGATGCTTCTCGCGGACAAGCCGCTGAGCACGCTCCTGCAGGACATGCGTATAAATCTGGGTCGTAGAAATATCAGCATGACCGAGCATTTTTTGAACGGCGCGTAAATCTGCACCATGAGACAATAAATGTGTCGCAAAGGCATGGCGTAAAACATGCGGCGAGATTTTGGTTTTATCCAAACCAGCCTTCACAGCAAGGTCGTCCAGAATTTGGGCAAAACGCTGACGGGTTAAATGCCCGACTTTTCCTCTTGAAGGAAACAAAAAAGGCGAATGACGGTCTTTGCTGTCCTCATCACGTCGCCGCATCCATTGGGTTAAAGCTTCCATGGCAGGGTCATTCAATGGCACCAAACGCTCCTTACCACCCTTGCCCGAAATAGCGATAAAGCGTTGCATCTCCCGCACTTGGGAGCGCTTTAATGAGATCATTTCACTGACCCGCATGCCGGTCGCGTAAAGAATTTCAAGCAAACAGATTGTTCGACATTTTGCATAACTATCAGCGGGCGTTTTTTCCGGCAAATGCTGGCTGGTCTCAAGCAGCTTTCCGGTATCTGCCTCAGACAGAAGTTTAGGCAAAGGACGGGTTGTCTTTGGGCGCTTCATGGATTGCATCGGATTATCAGATCGCAAATTTTCAGTGAGCAGAAACCGATAATAGCCAACGAGTGATGAGAATTTACGCGCCATAGACCCCGCCGCTAAACCCTTCTCACTGAGATGACTGAGAAATTCAGATAAATCATCTTCCCCAGCAGTTTCTGCAGAAGCTCCCTTTTCTTCAAGATAGGTTTGAAAATCCAGTAAGTCCCGGCGATAAGCAGAAAGCGTGTTCTTAGAAGCCCCCCGTTCGGCGCTTTGCATCTCCAGAAACAAATCCAGATTAGGCATATCTTTTAATTTAGGTTTATCGGATGTCATCTTAGCTTTGCGGGAGCGAAACGGCCTGCAAGATCAAAACTTCCAGGGCTATTCTGCGCGCATGGTCATGCAAACCAATTTCCTTCAGACCAAGCAGAATTTGTTGCATTGCCAGCATATTAAACTCTGTTTGCGACTGATGGCTGATAGCAGCAAGACCGTGCAAAATAACCTCGCCTTGCCGCTCATTTTCTAGCGCATCTTGCATCAGATCGAGCATTTGCCCAAGACGCACATCGTCAATGGGAGGCAGTGTCTCAGACAAAAAGAGCGGGACATCATAACTTAAAACAGGCAGGAGAGCGATTTCACTGAGTGCATAGGCTTTTTCAGCATCTGTGCCAGTTTCAAGCACGGCGCCCAGAAGCATGGTTTCTGTTGGCGGCAAATCACGTATTGCAGGTCTGTTAGCCGACATGTCATCACCAATTACTGCATCGGTAACCGACATATCGGAAATTAATGAGGCAGTTTGTGATTTCTCAGGACTATCTTCATGTTCATCATTACTACGTGCAACACGGATAAGACCCTGCATACGCCGTGTTAAAGCTGTCGGAAAACCACTATGGCGCTCTCCCAGCGCGGTCTGCCATACCTGAGCAGCAGCAATTTCATCCAGCCAGAGTAAAGCCGGGATAATTTTGTCGGCATAAATAATATTATTCACATCAGGCCGACTTGCTGTCAGAGCCGGCGCTACTGTTTTAACAATTCCCGGCCAAACAGTCACATCAGCACTCATATCCAAAAGCGCATAAAGCGTTTCATAAGGCTCATTCTCAGGCGATGGCTGATTTAAAGTTTGGAGCACCTTGGCCCGCACCAAATAATCCTGCTGACCCGTATCGCTATTTTCATCTGAAGTGTCACTTTTAAGGGCATCACTTTCGGAGGCATCATAAACAGGCCCATCCATAAGCCGAGGCACGGTGTCCTTGGTGATATTATTTACAAGGCTTCTGTAGACATCTTCATTTGCAAAAACGCGATTCATTCTGAATTCTGCCATGCGTAATTTTAAATCCGGCGTTAGATAATCTGCCTTCAAAAATTCATCTGTCATCGCTAAGGGCAAAAAAGATATATCTTCATTATAAATATCTGCCTTGGCGTGGAGCATGAGGGCGGCGATCAAAGAAGAAATCGGGCCGGTCAAAGCCATCTCTTGGCGTTTGTAGTCAACTGAAGCTGTCGATGAAAATAAAATGTCCGAGAAGAGTGTGTCTTTTACGCCTGTTTCATATGCAAGATCCAGCGTTAAGGAGGCCGCCGGTAAATTATTATCTATAAGTTGACAATAACCACGCAATTTTAAAGCATAATGCCCCTGCTCTGCATTTAGGTTCAACCTGTTAAAGCTTTTCAGCCCGTCGCAAGCCGCAGAGGTATTATTTTGCGCCAGCCGGGCTTCCGTTGCAGAAATAATCACATCTGCATCACGATTATCTGCACCGGTTAAGGCTACAAGCTCCAGCACAGATTCCGCATCGCCGAAGCGCAACAGATTATTGAGGCGCATGGCAAAAAAGTTAACCCCCTCACTCACACCCGGTGGCGGGGATGCGCGATTGAGCAACAAATCCTGCGCCAAGCTGTAAGCGGAGGGTAATGCAAGCTGCGTTGGCATTCTGCTGAAGTGCCGAGAGACCTCGGACATTCGGCTCGAGAGCCATAGATCAGAAGTGATTGCCGAGCGAAGTCCTATATCTGTTTCCTCAAGCACGCTGAGTGTACCAACTTGCACCAGCCCCTTACCACCCGGCAGGGCAGCCACGTTTCGTATCGGACGCTTTATACTCAGCCCACCTGGAGCCAGCTTTGGCAAGACGGTTTCAGATATGTTATTCATCCGTGCCTTGCGGTCAGTCGCCGCGACGACTTCTGTAGGCTTTGGAATAATATTTAGCGGCGCACGACGCGCGATTTCTTTTGCATTAACCGCTGTAACACTAAGCGTTGTCAAAATAACGACAACCAGCGCAACCAAAGATGAAAAAACGAAAGCTGACCTAAAAGGCATTATTTCACATCCATTAATCCCAAGGGGATTACTTATTGAGGTTTTCAGACGGTATAATTTCAACCGTTGTTTCAATTTCCGGCTGAATGGCCTGCGCCATATAAACAGTAATACCGATAAGGGTAACGAGCAGTACAACTGCACCAATAGCAATGCGCATTTTATTTTCCTTCAAAGAAACCGAATATGTGGATACACATTAATTCAATTTTCAAATATCGACAATTGGCACAATGATGCCCACCAATTAAGGCATGAGAATGGCACATAAAACGAGCAGAATTTTTTATTATAATATTTAAGTAGACGGGAAAATTCTGCAAAGCTAGATAAGGTTATATGACCCGAAAGAAAAAGGACAAAATATCCAAACCTGACGGAAAATTAGAAAAATCCGTTATTCTCATCGGCATGATGGGTGCCGGCAAATCCAGCATTGGAAAGATGCTTGCCGCGCACATTGGCGCGCGGTTTATCGACTCGGACACTGAGATTGAAAAAGCTGCCAAAATGTCAATTCCAGAAATTTTCAAACTTCACGGTGAAGCGTCTTTCCGAGATGGGGAAAAGCGTGTTTTTAAGCGATTGCTGGAAGGTCCACCCGCTATTATCGCTGCAGGTGGAGGCGCATTTGCCCACGCCCCAACACGAGAGATAATCCTCAAGTCTGGCTATTCAATCTGGCTCAAAGTAAATCGTGAAACACTTATCAGACGAGTCAGCAAAAGACCTGAAAAACGACCGCTTTTGGCACAAGGAGATATCGAGAATACAATCACCCGCTTAATGAATGAGCGTTACCCGGTTTATGCCGAAGCAGATATAGTGGTTGAGAGTGATGATGGCATACGTCCAGAAACCGTCAAAGTCATATCGGAAATACTTACAAATCAGGGTATTCTAAACAAGTCGGATGAAACATAAATGAGTGAAACCGGTTTGAAAAAAGTGAATGTGAGCCTTCCCGGTTCTTCTAACCTTAACAGAAGTTACGATATCCATATCGGTTCGGGGCTGCTGGAATCTTGCGCGTCATTAATTTCGCCGTTACTGAAACGCGATTTCGTTGCCATTGTGACTGATGAAAATGTTGCTAAGACACATCTCGAAGGTTTGACCCAAACGCTAGACGGAGCTGGCATTACTCATGTCACAAAAATTATGCCCCCCGGTGAGGCTAGCAAAAGCTTTGCAGGCCTCGAAACACTCATGCACTGGTTACTGGATAACAAAGTCGAACGCCACGATATGATAATTGCGCTTGGCGGCGGCGTGATTGGCGATTTAACAGGCTTTGCGGCAGCAACACTCCGGCGAGGCGTAAGGTTCACGCAAATCCCTACAACATTACTTTCACAAGTTGATAGTTCAGTCGGCGGCAAAACCGGGATTAATGTCCCACAGGGGAAAAATCTCGTTGGCGCTTTTCACCAACCTTCTCTGGTTCTAGCCGACCTCGATGTTTTGCAAACTTTGCCGGATAGAGAATTCCGAGCAGGCTATGCAGAGATTGTGAAATATGCAGCCATTTGTGACCGACCTTTCTTTGATTGGTTGGAAGATAATCTTGAAGCACTCAACAATCGAAATAATGATGCTTTGAGCTTCGCTATCGCCAAAAGCTGTCAAACCAAAGCCGATATTGTAGCTCAAGATGAAAAAGAACATGGCGCACGTGCATTACTCAATCTGGGGCATACCTTTGCGCATGCTTATGAAAACCTGACTGGGTATTCAGATAATTTATTACATGGCGAGGCTGTTGGTCTCGGTATAGCGCAAGCAGTCCAACTTTCTGTTCATCTTGGAATATGTCCTGAAGCGGATGCACAAGCATTGGTAAACCATCTTGCCAAGGCGGGGCTTCCAGTTTTTCAGGCAGATGTAAAGGGTGGCCCTTTCAAAGCAACTGACCTCGTCAATGCCATGGCGCAGGATAAGAAAGTCAGCCAAGGCGTGATGACTTTTATCCTTATGAAAGCAATTGGCGAGGCATTTATAACTAATGAAGTATCAGCCTCACAGTTAACAGCGTTTTTACAAAATCAGGGATAATCATGATCTCTTCTTTTCTTATTCTTGGGCTGGTAATTCTGGTTCTTATACTATTGTCAGGATTTTTTTCCGGCTCTGAAACAGCTCTGACGGCGACATCACGCGCGCGCATGTATCAACTGGCTAAAGAAAATGATAAACGGGCCAAGTGGGTTAACAGTCTGCTGGCACAACATGAAAGATTGCTAAGTGCGATTTTGCTCGGCAACAATCTGGTCAACATCATGGCCTCCGCTCTGGCAACATCTCTGTTTTTAAAACTCTTTGGGGACACTGGTGTCCTCTATGCCACGCTTGTCATGACCTGCATTGTTGTCATATTTGCAGAAGTACTCCCCAAAACCTATGCCATCTTAAACCCTGACAACACATCTTTGCGCGTCGCTGGGATTATGCGTTTTGTTGTCTGGATTTTTGCGCCTTTCACACTTGGTCTGAATTTCATAGCACGTGGGATTATGCGGCTGCTCGGCTTCAATGCCGATGATGCAGGCAATATTTTACCCGCGCATGAAGAAATTAGAGGCGCGATTAACATGCACCACAGCACAGATGCAGTGACAAAAGGCGACCGCGACATGTTAGGCGGTATTCTGGATTTGAAAGACCTGACGCTTGAGGATGTCATGGTGCACCGTAAGGGCATGATGATGATCAATATTAGCCTCAAGACAGAAGAAATCGTTCGCCAAGCCTTAGATAGCCCTCACACACGTATTCCATTCTGGGAAAATGAGATTGAAAATATTATCGGTATTTTACATGCCAAAGACTTGTTACGTGCGCTTGCCTCATCTCCTGACGGGGCAAGTAGTCTAGAAATACGGTCCCTCATATCACCCCCTTGGTTCGTTCCTGAAACGACCTCCCTCGCTGAACAGCTCAATGCATTTCGAGCACGAAAGGCACATTTCGCTCTCGTCGTGGATGAATATGGCGGCTTAATGGGGCTCGTGACGCTAGAGGATATTCTTGAGGAAATTGTCGGTCAGATTGATGATGAACACGACAATAAGGAAAAAATCCTCATACCGGCAGCAGATGGCAGTCTGTTAATTGACGGCGGCATGACAGTCCGGGATTTAAACCGCGAAACGGGGTGGGGTTTACCTGAAAATGAAGCCATTACCATTGCTGGATTGGTTATCCATGAAGCCAGAGCTATTCCTAAACCGGGACAGGTTTTCGTATTTTATGGTTTTCGGATGCGGATTATCTCACGCCATCGTAATCAGATTACCCAGTTGGAAATTAAACCTGACAAAACTGTCTCGGATGAAAACTAAGCTTACGAGCTCTCTTTATCCTCAGATGGAGTTCTGACTTTCAAGTTAAGTGCATGAATTGGTCCTGCCAGTTCCTCGGATAGGCAGTCATTAATCAGCCTGTGTCGATCAATTCGGCTTAGCCCATCAAATACAGTTGAGGTAATTTTCACCCTGAAATGCGTTTCACCGCCGGGTCTTGCACCTGCATGGCCCTTATGGAGGTGTGACTCATCTAATACATCTAACCGCTCAGGTGCAAAACGTTCCTCAAGTTTCTTGATAATTTTATCAACTACTGCCATAAAGCTTCCTTCATTGTCTTATTGTCGATAACAAAGCAAATTGTTGAGACAAAAGACTGTTTTTTTTATCCACTGCAAACTAGATTATCAGTGTAATGAACCTGAAATCAAAATATTTTGACTCAATACGTATTAGCAAAACTGGCGGCAACGAAGTTGAAGCACAGGTTACCTGTGACTGGCCCGAGTGTAGCGAAGTTGGGTCCTATCCAGCACCTGCAGCTGAGGGCAGCAAGGATAAGCGTTATTTCTGTCTCGAACATATTCGTACCTATAATCAGAGTTTCAACTTTTTCGAGGGTATGACCGAAGCTGATATTGCAGCTTTTCAAAGAAGCGCACGGACAGGTCATCGTCCCACATGGACTATGGGTGCGAACAGAAACCCACCTGGTCAAAGCGGCAACTGGCAATGGCAAGACCCTCTTGATCTCGTTTCGGAAGTCTCTGACGGAAAAGCGCGTGCGCCAGTTAAACGCGCCTCAACCGGTCAAATACGAGCGCTTGAAGTGTTAGAGTTAGATGAACACGCTACTGCAGAAGAAGTTAAAACGCGGTATAAAGCCCGGATAAAAAAGTTTCACCCCGATGCCAATAGTGGTGATCGTAGCTATGAAGAAAAACTAAACAAGGTCATTCAAGCGTACAACTATTTAAAGGCTTCGGGCTTTTGTTAATTGTCTTCTGACCTAAATGATAATCTGTAGTAATTTCTCGCGTTAAAGATAAGGAACTCTAAATGACTGCCGAAAGTAATTCCGATATGCCTAATGAACCCGACAGTGAAGTCAATGTCGGTGAAACTTTCGGGTTTAAAAGCTCGCTTAAAGTGCCTTCATTCTCTCAATCATGTGAATATGTTCCCGAGCTTGACGAGGATTATATTTTCGACCCTCAAACGACCCGGGCGATACTTGCAGGTTTTGCAAATAATCGCCGTGTTATGGTGCAGGGCTATCACGGTACAGGTAAATCCACCCATATTGAACAAATCGCCGCTCGACTGAACTGGCCATGTGTCCGTATCAATCTGGATAGTCATGTCAGTCGGATTGATTTAATTGGTAAAGAAGCCATTGTCCTTCGCGATGGAAAACAAATTACCGAGTTTCAAGAAGGTATCCTGCCATGGGCACTGCAAAGACCCGTCGCGCTGGTTTTTGACGAATATGATGCTGGCCGCCCAGATGTTATGTTCGTTATTCAACGTATTCTAGAAGTATCCGGAAAGCTAACCTTACTCGACCAAAACAAAGTCATCCGCCCGCATCCATGGTTTAGACTTTTTGCAACAACCAATACAATCGGACTTGGTGATACCTCCGGTCTATATCATGGTACTCAGCAGATTAACCAAGGCCAAATGGACAGATGGAACATTGTCACTAGCCTGAATTATCTCCCACATGAGGAGGAAGTTAAAATTGTTCTCTCTAAAGAAAAAGAGTTCAACGATGCTGAGGGTCAAAAGACGATTGCTTCTATGGTGCAAGTTGCCGACCTTACCCGTGCTGCATTTATTAATGGCGATATCTCAACCGTCATGTCGCCACGGACTGTTTTAACATGGGCTGAGAATACTCGTATTTTTGATGATATTGGCCTCGCTTTCCAACTGACCTTTTTGAACAAATGTGACGAGCTTGAGCGCCCGACAGTAGCTGAATTTTACCAAAGGTGCTTTGGCGAAGACCTTCCCGAGAAGGCCGTTAACATTCTTGCTTCCTAATGACAGAAGAAACAATTGATAGGTTCAAAAGAGCTATCAGCCAGACCATGCGGTCACTGGCTGAAAATGATGAGTTAGACGTCACTTTTGGAACCGAAACGCCATCAGTCGTGGGCAATCGGGTACGCTTGCCGCTCCCTCCTCGGGATTTACCTGCAAAGGAGCGAACGCTCCTTCGTGGTCAAGCTGATAGTATTGCCTTGCAACTGGCTCATCATGATAAGCCTCTCAGCGCTAAAAACAGACCTGCCGAACCAGATGCCCGCGCCATTTTTGATCGGCTGGAAAATGTTCGTTATGAGTCAATTGGCGCCAACCAAATGCCCGGTGTCGCAGAAAATTTACAACTTATGCACCAGACCATTTGCGAAAAAGAAGGCTTGGCGAATTTAACAGAGCGCGAAGATGCGCCTATGGATGTTGCGCTGGCCTATCTCGTGCGGGAACGACTTTCAGGTCAGCATCCGCCTGACGCCGCCATCCCTACTGTTTCAGCATGGCAGGAATGGATTGAAGACCGGATCGGCGACGGCCTAGATGACCTCGTTGATATTATAAATGATCAAAATGCCTTTGCCGCCAAAACCCGACAGCTTTTAGCCGACCTCGACCTTATCGACTCCGAGGGTACAGACGCGTCAGAAGAAGGCGAAGATGATGGCGACGAAAATAATAATGATAATGACGAGAATGATGGCGAAGACGGTTCTGCTGATCAAGAAGAAGGCAGTGGGTCAGAAGATATGGAGTCCGGCAGTGAGATGCCGGAAGGCGAAGAACAAACCGTCCAAATGGATAGTGAAGAAATTGATATGGACGCAGAGGGTGAAGAAGCCGGGGAAGCTGTCCGGTCACGACGCCCTGACGGTACACCAGATGCAACAAAATCCAGCTATAAGGTTTTTACAACACGTTTTGATGAAACCGTTGAAGCCGAGGACCTATGCGACGGAGAAGAACTTAATCGCTTGCGCACCTATTTAGACCAACAACTTAGCCATTTGCAGGGCGCGGTCTCCAGACTTGCGAACAGACTACAACGCCGCTTGCAAGCCAAACAGAACAGATCCTGGGATTTCGATCTGGAGGAAGGCTATCTTGATGCAGCACGTATATCGCGTGTGGTTGTTGACCCAAGCAATCCGCTATCGTTCAAAATGGAACGGGACATGGATTTTAGGGATACAGTGGTCACTCTGCTCATTGACAATTCCGGTTCAATGCGGGGGCGTCCAATAACCGTTGCGGCCATGAGCGCTGATATTCTTGCCAGAACTTTGGAAAGATGCGGTGTTAAAACTGAAATTCTTGGGTTTACAACACGCGCGTGGAAAGGCGGCCAGGCTAGAGAGTCATGGATGGCAGACGGTAAGCCCGCACATCCCGGCAGACTGAATGATTTACGCCATATCGTTTACAAACAAGCCGATATACCCTGGCGCCGCGCACGACGTAATCTGGGTCTTATGATGCGCGAAGGTTTATTGAAAGAGAATATTGATGGTGAGGCACTCGTCTGGGCCTATCAGCGTCTCATGTCGCGACCTGAGCAACGTAGGATATTAATGGTTATTTCTGACGGCGCACCGGTTGATGACAGCACACTGAGTGTCAATTCTGGGAACTATCTAGAAAAACATCTGCGACAGGTGATTGAGGAAATCGAAAGTCGTTCCCCTGTTGAACTGATTGCCATCGGGATTGGTCACGATGTGACACGCTACTACCGACGGGCAGTGACGATTGTCGATGCAGAACAATTGGGCGGCGTAATGACTGAAAAACTAGCAGAACTTTTTGACGACACCCTGCCCGCAAATAAAGCCGAAAAGCGTTTTCCCGCTATGCCAAGAACTCAGAGCATGTTGCAAACCACATCCGGCTTAAGCACCAAAATGGATAAGACACCCGTCAGATAGAAAATGACTATCCGCTGAATAAAAACTAATGGGCAGAAACCAATATGCGCATAATCTCTAAGCGTGATAACAAAAACTAGAAACTATGTTTAACGCTCATACCCCAAAATGCTCCGTTAAAGCCATAGGGCGCGGTGCGGCGCGAATACTGAAAGACCCCGTTTGGACTGTCAACAATGCCTTTAATCGTCCCGCTACGGGCAGCAGAAATCGTGTTTTTCTCAGGGTATTGATCAGTAATATTATCACCCCAAAAGCTCAAGCGTATGCTGGGCGACACATCGAAATGCAAACGTAGATTTACAATATAAGCAGCGTCATGATTTTGTGAGACATAATTGCTACCACTACCTTCTGACGACAAATAGCTTCCATAGCGGTTCACATCCCCTTGTATGGCAAACCTGTTCAGCTTCCAATTCGCCGACAAAGTAAGGCGTTCCTCAGGCTGCCAAGCCTCAATGATATCGCGGTCGCGCTCAGTGAATAAAAGATCCTGGCTCAGTCCATTCAACAACCCCTGCAACCGAAAATGCCCTGTGACCTCAGTCTCGGTCATATTCCAAGCAAGTTTTGTTTCCAATGTGCCATGAGATATTTGCGGTGACCACTCGGCGACAACATCCAAACCACGCGTGCGCGTATCAGGGCCGTTGATAAAAAACTGCGCCTTTGTTGCACTTGCATTAGCGAAAATCTGTTGTGGTTCACTATCCAATGCGTCGGCTGCCACCTGATTGGAAAGAATAATCCTGTCATCAATGTCAATCTGATAAGCATCCAGCGTCAACGTTATTTCCGATGCTGGTTTAAATACATAACCCAGCGATAGATTGATGGCATTTTCCTCCTGCAAAGTCGGAACACCCAATGCGCGTGCCATCGCACTATCATTGCGGGATGTCAGCGTTTCGCTTGCTATACCGGCATTATCAAATTGTGTGCTGACATTATTAAAATAAAGCTGATGCATTGACGGGGCTCTGAAACCATTGCCCAATGTACCTCGCAAAGCATGGTTGGAATTTATCTCAAAAAAGCCTGATAAACGACCCGATAAAACCTCATCAAATCCCTCATAATCTTCAAGGCGCAACGCCCCGCTTACCATCAAGCTTCCAAGCGTTTTTGAGGCTTCGGCAAAAACTGCATAGCTGTTACGTTTTCGCGATAATGCATTCTCAGGGCGAAAGCCCGGAAAAACCTGAATTCCCCCAGATTTAGTGTTTTCGCATGTATCGGAATTACCCGGCAATTGGCGGCAGTGAATATAAGATAGCAATTCACCGGCACGAATTTCATAGCCCTCACGCTTCCATTCCAGACCTGTGGCCACGTCAAGGCTACCCACCATACCCATTGCATCAAAAGATAACACCTGCTCGTCATATTCAAACCCACCGGCTTCGGCTTTTGTTGGGCTATTTACGCCGAAACTTGCATTCAGCGAATTATTAATAAAAAAGTCGAAGCTGTTTTCGCCATAAATATATGACAAGCTTGTCTTCCAGCCCGATAAATCAAAATGACCGGAAACGGCAGTAGATAAATCCTCAATATCGGTGTTGATTTGCGGCAAAAAACCATCAGGATAAATTTCCGGCACATTTCGATTGGCATCATTAGGTTGGCGGAAAAAGCCCGTACTCTGATTGTCGCGTTGCGACCAATTAACAAAACCCCGAAGGTCGCCCCAAGAAAAATCCATACCACCATTCAACAATATGACATCTTGTTTACTTTCTGGGTCGCCGACAATCATATTGCGCCGATTAGCGGTAAATTCGCGCCTATCACATCCGCTATTATCAGTTGCGTTACAAGTCGCGGGGTCGCTATGGCTATAAAGCCGCGTACCCGATAAACCTGCACGATTGGTCTTTTCGCGATCTATAAATTCATAGCCAAAAAACAAAAACCCATTATTGGGCAATTCAAAGCTTTCATTTATCGCTAGGCGATATTGACCGCCATCGCCTTCTGAAGTCTGACCGTAAGAAATAATCGCTTCGCCGTCACTCGTCTCGCGCAACCGCAGATTAATAACACCAGCAATCGCATCCGACCCGTAAAGGGCGGATGCACCATCTCGCAAAATTTCAACTGACTGAAAAAAACTAGGTGGCAAGGCATTCATATCAGTGCCAGCCGAACCGCGCCCGACCGATGAATTGACATGTACAAGAGCAGATTTATGACGCCGCAAACCATTGACCAAAACCAAAGTCTGGTCTGGTCCCAGACCCCGCAGAGTAGCCGGCTTCAGAGCGTCCGTGCCATCAGCAATTGAGGTTGAAGGAAAATTGAAAGATGGTGCCAGGCTTTGTATGGCACGCCCGCTTTCAGCATGCGCGCTGTCAGACAACGCCTCAGCAGATAGGAAATCAACCGGTGCTGGTGTTGTAAGGACCGATCGCGCGGATATACGGCTACCTAATATGACAATTTCATCAATCGTTTCATTATCAAAATTTTGCGCGGCTAGTGGCCACGCAAAAAAGGAGGAAACGATTAACAAAACCAGAGTAAAAAAGACAGAGAATGCCTTAATGTCGCAAGCCAAAGCTCGGGAGAGGGGATAATTTTTCATTTTTATTCTTTTTGTTGTGGTGAACCACAATTTCAGATGCGGTAAAACGCATTATTTTTTTTGTTTATAAAAATGCGGCAAGCCACATATTTTTTAGAAATTTTAGAGTTTTAAGATGCAGTAAGTAGTAAAGCGATTTGCTTTTTAAGCTTTTTTGCACGTGGCGAAAGCTGGGCATCTTTAGCTTTCATAAGAAAAGCATCAATACCACCAACATGCTCTACAGTACGAAGCGCATGAGCGCTAATCCGGAACTTTAGTGCTTTGCCTAGCTTTTCACTCGGCAAGCTGACCTGCTGTAAATTAGGAAGAAACTTACGCCGTGTTTTATTGACGGCGTGACTCACATTATTGCCTGACATAACAGCTTTGCCGGTTAATTCACAAACACGAGACATTATTTTCTCCAGAAAAGGCTAAACACGTTATTTCTAACGCATTGGTTCTAAGGTCGGTTTTATATGGGGGAGTTCCGTCTCAGTCAAGCCCCTCAGTGGCCTATATGGAAAAAACCTGAACCAAAGAGAAATCAACAGAATATGAGAATAAAAAAACCGCCGGTAGCAACTAACTTAAGAGGGGGAGGGAGAAGTTTTATGGTGTTGCTACCGACGGATAAAACAGCAATCTGTTTGAATAGAATATCTCAGAAAATTACCTCAACTACCAAACACGTCTGTTCACTTAAACGTGAGGTATTTCCCCCTCTTAGATTTCAAAAATATGAGAATCAAACCATAAATTAGAAGCTTAAATGACACTAAGCTTGTGAAAACACACCACATTTAGTCGTGAACGAATGGGGAAGTGCTACTATGTAAGTGATTCGGACACGTTATGTTCTTTGTATGTTCTGTTTTCACTATTTTTTTTAGTTTTGCCGTCATCAAACTTGCAAAATTTACCCTCCTATGAACAGATTGTGTTTCATGTCTTCTTATTTATCGCATGCGTCAAGTCCTGTCACAGCTGTACTAGGTCCCACCAATACGGGTAAGACCCACTTGGCTATTGAGCGAATGCTCGGTTATGAGACCGGTATGATTGGGTTTCCTCTTCGACTACTGGCGCGGGAGGTTTATGACCGAGTTGTGAAGCTCAAAGGTGCGGGGCAGGTCGCCCTCATTACAGGCGAAGAAAAGATATTACCGCCTGACCCGGCTTATTATATTTGTACTGTCGAGGCCATGCCAATCAGCAAATCGGTTGATTTTATGGCGATTGATGAAATTCAACTCGCGGCAGATGCCGAGCGGGGGCATATTTTTACAGACCGCTTGCTCCATGCGCGTGGCAATCAAGAAACCATGCTTTTGGGCGCAGCGACGATGGTTCCAATGATAAAACAGCTTCTTCCCAAAGCTCATATTATCTCTCGACCGCGGCTGTCCACACTAAGCTATGCAGGATCAAAAAAACTTTCCCGCCTCCCCCGTCGCACCGCCATAACTTCTTTCTCAGTCGACAGTGTTTATGCGATTGCCGAAGTTGTGCGCCAGCAAAAGGGGGGCGCAGCAGTTGTTATGGGCGCACTCAGCCCACGCACTCGAAATGCACAAGTCGATATGTATCAGTCGGGGGAAGTTGACTTCATGGTCGCCACGGATGCGATTGGTATGGGACTTAATATGGATGTTGATCATGTCGCATTTGCACAAACCCGCAAATTTGACGGAAGAAACCACCGCGAACTCGTAGCTGCGGAACTCGCACAAGTCGCAGGTCGCGCCGGGCGCCATATTGCTGACGGAACCTTTGGTGTGACAGGAGAGATGCCAGCATTTGACGAAACACTGGTAGAGCAGATTGAAAACAACACATTTGAGCCGATACGTCGATTGATGTGGCGTAACCCTAATTTGGACTTCTCCTCCGTCGAAGCCTTGAAAATTTCTCTTGAAGCACCGCCACCCACTAGAGGGCTGATACGTGTCCCCATTACGATTGATATGCAGGCGCTGAATATGATGACATCTGACCCCTCTATCAAAGACCGTGCGGAGGATGAAAATAGCATTCGACTGCTCTGGGAAGTGGCGCAGATTCCTGACTTCAGAAAAACAATTATCGGGGAACACGCCTCCATTTTAGGCGATATATTTTTGTTCCTATCAGGCGATCAAGCCATACTCCCTGCAAAGTGGATTGAGGAACGCATTGCTCGATGTGACCGAACTGACGGCGATCTTGATACGCTCGGCTCTCGGCTTGCACATATCCGCACCTGGACTTATGTCACCCAGAAAAGTGGGTGGGTCGAAAACCAGCGTCAATGGCAAGCCCAAGCACGGCAGGTAGAAGACAAACTTTCTGATGCCCTGCACCAAGGCTTGATGAAACAATTTGTGGACACAAAGTCATCCATCTTATTAAAACGATTACAGGGCCGCGACGAAGCCGAGGCCGAGATTGATGCTGTAGGTGATGTGCATGTTGAAGGTGAATATGCAGGACGCATTGAAGGATTACATTTTACTAAAGATAATCGTATGACCAATTCCCCGCCCCGCACTGTGAGAGCCGCTATCGAGAAAGTCGTTGGACAAGAACTTCGCAACCGCGCCAGCGAACTTGCGGCATGTCCGGATGATGAATTAAAGCTCACTGAACAGGGCGAAATCTTCTGGCATCAATCCTGTATTGCCAAACTTGTTGCCGGACGAGACATGCTTTCACCTGACATCAAATTGCTGGCAGATGAGAGCCTTGTCGGCGCGCCGCGCAATCAAATTGAAGCAAGGCTCGCCATATTCGTCAGGCATTATTTAGATAAATTGCTTGAACCGCTTATTACCATGAAAAATGATGAGGGCCTGAGCGGGTTAGCGCGAGGCTTGGCATTTCAAATTGTTGAACATGGGGGGCATATTCCGCGTGCCAACATAGCCGAAACGCTATCGGATATGGATCAAACTGCACGCGCTGGATTAAGAAAACTCGGCCTACGGTTTGGCACTTATGACATTTTCATGCCCGCACTTTTAAAACCAAGCCCTGCTCGTGGACTGGCTATGCTGTGGTCTTATTTTAATAACCGCATTGCCGGTGAAGATTTAGCTCGCGCACCGGCACCAGGATTAACCTCCTGTATGCGCCAGACCGACCTCCCTGATGGGTTTTACCGGTCTCTGGGTTTCAGAGTTTATGGCAAACGTGCCATTCGGCTAGATATGCTGGAAAGATTGGCCGACCTTATTCGTAAAGCTATTGAAGCTAATGACAAAGGTAATGAATTTGAAATAACTGCGGATATGGTTTCTTTAATGGGATGCAGTCATGATGAAATGGCAGATATTCTTAAAGGGCTTGGATATGGCTCAAAACCAAAACCGCAAGAAGAACCCCAATCACCTGAAGAACCTACCGAAGATACAGCAAATAAAAACAATGCAGACGAAGTAGCACTGGAAACAGCTGATGAGAGCAACATACAAACCGTAAAGCAGCTTTGGTATCCTAAAAAACGACCAACTCATAAAGCTAAACCCAGACAAAAGGCACAAAACAATAAATCAGCTGGTAAAAAAGCCGGGCATCAAACAGGCAACGGACATCGCAAATCAACGTCTAATAAAAACGCAAATAAAAATTATGAAAAGAAAGTAGATCCAAACTCACCCTTCGCCGTTCTCCAAAGTCTTAAAGATAATAAGTGAGCAATATGACGAAGTTAGACGGCCTCAGAGTTGATAAGTATCTCTGGTTTGCACGATTCTTCAAAACGCGGTCACTTGCTACGAAACGCGCTAATGGGGGGCGTATCCGCGTCAATGGAATTAAAATAAAAAAATCAAGCGACCCGGTAAGAGTTGGCGATATTCTCACCTTTGCGCAGGGCAATCAGATACGTGTTATCCGTGTGCTCGATTTGGGAACCCGACGGGGGTCGGCTCAAGAAGCGCAAAACCTCTACGAAGACATTACCCCAAAAGAAGACGCAGATGAGGCCAAAAGCGATAAACTTCTTGCCAAATTGTGAAAATGACAATATTTCAACCTCATGTTTAATCGCCTTAAAAGTCTATTTGACAGTGCCGAAGTGACACCGGAGACGGAAGATACTTTATCATTGGCAGCTGCTACATTGTTGACCCACGCCGCTCGGCTGGACGGACAAGCAGATGGCATTGAAATTGACACATTGCGTCAAATTCTTCAGGACGGGTTCAGTCTTTCTGAAGATGAAACTCAAGAATTAATGACGCTTGCTGACACACTCGAGTCCGAGGCCAATGATTTGTATCAATGGACTAAGGTTATTAATGAGCATTACGAACTTCCCCAGAAAATTGTTCTGATTGAAAAGCTTTGGATGGTTGTTCTTTCGGATGGCAGACTTGATGATTACGAAGCAAACTTGCTTCGTCGCATTTCCGGGCTTATACATGTTCCCGATATTGAAACTGGAGCCGCACGGCAAAGAGCGGCGACAAATCTAGGCCTTAATTAGCCGGAATGACCACCAATTCGATAGTAAGAATGGATAAAGCATGACTTATATTGTGACTGATGCCTGCATTAAATGTAAATACACAGATTGTGTTGAGGTTTGCCCTGTTGACTGTTTTTACGAAGGTGAAAACATGCTAGTCATCAGTCCCGATGAATGTATTGATTGTGGTGTTTGCGAACCTGAATGTCCGGCGGAAGCCATCAAGCCAGATACTGAAGACGGCTTGGAAAAATGGCTTGAAGTGAACACTAAATTTGCAGATATCTGGCCAAATATTACACTCAAAAAAGATGCACCTGCTGACGCAGATGATTTTTTGAAACAAACAGATAAGTTTGATAAGTTTTTCAGCGAGGCCCCTGGCGAGGGCGACTAAATGTAATTTTCTTATCCATCAGATAAGATTACTCAATTGGCAAGCAGGAAACGGTTAAAGGATTAAGAGACAATGGCGACAACCAAAAAATCGACTTCAAAACCGGCTGCTAAAAAACCTGCCGCTAAAAAACCTGCTGCTAAAACCGCAGCAAAAAAGCCAGCAGCCAAAGCACCTGCCAAAAAGCCAACTGCCAAAGCGCCTGCTGCCAAAAAACCTGCCGCTAAAAAACCTGCTGCTAAAACCCCAGCAAAAAAGCCAGCATCCAAATCACCCGCAAAAAAACCTGCCGCTAAAAAAGCGCCGGCAAAAACAGCTCCCAAAGCTCCTGCTAAGGCTCCTTCAAAAGCCAGACAAGTTGACCGGAAGGCTGCTAAAGGGTTTCGTGTAAATGAATTTATTGTTTACCCGTCACATGGGGTTGGACAAATATCTGAGATTTCCACCCAACAATTCGGAGATGCGGAGCTTGAGCTGTTTGTCATTAGTTTTGATAAAGAAAAAATGACGCTTCTACTACCACTTGATAAAGCGGTTGAAAACGGCATGCGTAAACTGGCTGACAAAACTATGATGACAGGAGCAATGAAAACCCTGCGAGGGCGTGCACGCATCAAACGTACCATGTGGAGCCGCAGAGCGCAGGAATATGAGGCAAAAATAAATTCAGGCGATTTAGTCGCTACGGCAGAAGTCGTTCGTGATCTTTATAGGAATGAAAACCAGCCTGAACAGTCTTATAGCGAGCGTCAACTTTATGAATCTGCTCTGGACAGAATGGCACGCGAGGTTGCCGCTATTAACAAAACAGAACTTGAAGTTGCCACCGCCAATCTTGAAGATGTGTTATCTAAAGCAACCACTAAAACGAGTGCTGCTGACGAAGCTTCTGAAGAAGAAGAATAAGAATAATAATATTATTCATATCAATGACGGTTTGAAAAATATAAATAAAATTTTTTCCTGACTCCCACTTTTTGGTGAACCGGTCTCCATTTCTCTGCGTAAAGGGAAATAGGAGATAAATATGACCCATATTGATACGCAAGAAACACTCGCAGCCAACAGAAGATATTTCAAAGGTGCTATGAAAGTGCCGCTTCTTGAACAGGATCATGAACTTGAATTGGCCCGCCTCTGGCGTCAGGAGCAAAATGAAAAGGCTCTGCATGAGCTTACTTCTGCTCATCTTCGTCTCGTCATTGCGATGGCGACAAAATTCCGTCATTACGGTCTCCCAATGGGTGATCTCGTCCAAGAAGGTAATATTGGTCTTATGCAGGCTGCCGACAGGTTTGACATTGAACGCGGGGTGCGTTTTTCGACCTATGCTTCCTGGTGGATTAGAGCGTCAATCCAAGATTTTATTCTGAGAAATTGGTCAATTGTCCGTACCGGTACAACCGCGGCTCAGAAATCCCTATTCTTCAACCTCCGTCGCCTTCGTGCGCGTATCAATGATGGCGGTCAGAATAACATGACACATGAAAGTCGTCTTTTTATCGCCAAAGAACTTGGTGTAAGGCTTGAAGACGTCGAAACCATGGAAGGTCGTCTATCCGGGAATGACAGAAGCCTGAATGCGCCCATGTCAGAAGCGGACGGTGAAGCCAACAGCCTTGAATGGCAAGACCTGCTGGTTTGTGATGGCCCCCTTCCCGACGAGGTTGTCAGCGAAGATAAAGACAGCGAAGTGCGCCGAAACTGGATTAAAGATGCCATGGAAACCCTTAATGAACGTGAATATCGCATTATTTGCGAACGTCGCTTGGGTGAAGAAAATGTAACGCTTGAATGTCTCGGTAAAAAGCTGGGCATTTCAAAAGAGCGCGTGCGCCAAATTGAACATCAGGCCCTCGATAAGCTGAAGCTTGCATTGACTAAAACGACGAATGGCGACCCGGTTGGCTCAGGCTTGCTTCCATAAGCTAAAATACTTGTAAGTCGGTGATAATCTTTACTTTTGTTCCCGTAACAAGAGCCTCGCTGGCGCCTAACCCGTTTAAAATCCTAAACATTTCTTCAGGTGCTTCCACACCTCTCATCTGTTGAACAAAATTTTGAACCCTGTCGTCTTCTTTGACTGTTAGTATCTTGATTTTTAAAGGTTTAAGCTTTCCTGCCTCTGCTACTGTCAGTTTTTTAAAACCTCTAGCGGTAGCCTTAAATCCTCCATCTAAGCCCTCAAAGGCATAGGCCGGGCTTTGCATTACAAACCTGTAGACTTTCCCCTCACCGGCCCGCAATACAACAAGCCGCGATATCTTGTCCGATTGCTCATGGATTGCTGTCGTACCATCTAAACTTGAGTTTATTTTACTAATATCTCTGAGACTTAGTCCGTCAGCCCATATATCAGTTAGATAAGCATCTGTTGATTGATCAGCATCTGCCATATCGAATTTTATAATAGCTCCGTCTGGGCCTTGGGCAAAAACGGCCTGAGAACTATTAATCAGCTTAAAACTGTCCGGAACTGAAAAGCTAAACCGTAATAACGGATGCAAAAAATCTTGGCCACGAATAAACCCTTCATCAGGCGCATCGCCATAAAGCATGCCATCAATAGCCGCCAAATGCGTTGCCCGCCCATGATTACGTCGCCAATTAGAATTCACAACAAGTCCCTCAGCAAATTTATGTGCTTTTGATACTCTGT
Organism: uncultured Alphaproteobacteria bacterium; assembly: GCA_938091085.1. Taxonomy (GTDB): domain Bacteria; phylum Pseudomonadota; class Alphaproteobacteria; order RS24; family RS24; genus Micropelagius. Next base: position 12,123 of record CALKOC010000019.1, on the reverse strand, counting down.
CGCCTGTATCGGGATGGGTTGAGAACCAGCCCGGCACACTATTGCCACCGCTGAGCCTTGCCTCGCGTTCACTTAGCCTCCCCATGGCAGCGAGAAAATCACCCCCTGCATAAGGGTCATAGCCGGCACGATAGAGAGATTGAACACCTAGTATATCTGCTTCATATTCTTGCTTACGGCTATAACTAGCCATCAATCCTGTCGCCCCAATATCTATAATTTGGTTCGCAACGCTGCTGTTCAATACATTACCCAAGACCGTCGCAAGAACCGCTGCGCCAATCGAGGCTCTTTGGCGTTCATTACCATGCGCAGCTGTAACATGCGCAATTTCATGCCCCATGACCGCAGCCACTTCAGCTTCATTATTGGCTAGAGCCAGCAGTCCGCGAGTAACGTAAGTATAGCCACCTGGCATAGCAAAAGCATTCACCTGCGGACTATCAAGAACAGTAACCCGATATTTCGATTCCGGGTCATCAGAAGACTTGGCAATCCTAAGGCTCAGACCCGCCACATAACTGCCAACTTTAAAATCCTCATAAACACCGCCAAAGGCACGAATAATTTTTTTATGATCGGGATGATTGATAGAATTTTGCTTTTGCGCAGAAGCCTGATTAACAGATGCACAAGCTGTGAGTGTCGAAATAGAGATAGTGAGGCCAAGAAGTCTTGGCAAGAATGTCACAAAAATATGTCTATTGGTCATAATCCTCGACACTATCATAAAACAAAAATCAACTTCGTTAAGAATCTTAGTTATAAATTAAAGCTAATCATTCAAGTAATAAAAAAAAGGTAATGATGACTCAAAGTTCAATCCCGGATTGTCTCCGCCTGAAAACCGGGGATACCGAATGTCATTAAGTTTCAAAAAACTGTCGTCTTTTTTCAGAAGTCGGTCTTCACACCGAGAAATGAGTGTTTCTTGTGTTTCATTATGCATTCTTATCATTTTTAGCGTTTCAACTTTGATAGCACATCATACCGTCATACCGACGGATAGAGACGAAGCCAGATTTGCACAAGCTAGCAAACAAATGGCAGAAACAGGCGATCTTGTCGTTATTAAGTTCCAGAATGAATTACGGGGAAAGAAACCGGCAGGGGTTTATTGGTTACAAAGTGCCTCTGCCAAATTTTTCGGCCCTGAGAGCATATCCTCTTATCGTTTACCGAGTTTAATTGCCGGGCTTGGCACGTTAATGATAATTTACTTATTTGCTCCATCTTTTGGCCTAAAACAGGGGCTTGGGCAAGCTCAAGCCGCAGGCTTACTCCTCGCAACATTGATTTTTAATACTGAGACACTGATAGCGAAAACAGATGCGGTTTTGCTGTTTTTTTGCACAGCCATGCAAATCTGCCTCTGGCAGGTTTATAAGATGCGGCATAATCATGAGGAGAAAATTTCCTGCTTTTATGCTTATGGTTTCTGGTCTGCGCTGGCATTATCCTGTCTCATAAAAGGGCCGATTGGACCTTTACTCGCCACCACTACAATAACGACACTTTGTTTGTGGGACAGGCGTATCAACTGGTTAAGAGACCTAAGACCATTCACGGGTTTCTCGTTGTTCCTGTTGATTGCAATGCCGTGGTATATTCTGGTGACGCTTCAGACAGATGGTGAATTTATCAAGGCAACTTATGAAGATTTTGCGACTAAAATAATATCTGGTCGTGAATCTCACGGGGCACCGCCGGGATTTTATTTAATAACACTTATGTTTCTCTTTTTTCCAGCAAGCTTGTATTTCAGGCATTTATGGCACGGCATCAAGGAGACAATAAATGCAGATAACGGTAAATTTCTTGTATCGTGGATTGTCGGTTTCTGGCTTATATTTGAACTCACGCCAACCAAGTTGCCCCACTATGTTTTGCCAACTTTCCCGGCATTGGCAATTTTATGCGCATTAGGGCTGGATAGACTTTCTTCATCTGTCCTCTCCCGTGAAAAATTATATGTATGGGCAGGCTTTAGTGCTGTCATTATTCTATTATTCCTGGGTACTCTTCTGACACTCATAAATATTATGAGCGAGGTAAACCGACCACAAGCTCTTATCTGGTTGGGAATTGCCATTCTGGCTCTCATTATTTGCGCCTATGCAGCCTTGATATACCGCCCTAAAGAAAGCGGGCGCTATTTCACACAATTCATCCTTGGATCTATTATATTTTACATCAGTGTTTTTGTTGGCATCAGTCCGAATTTAGACCGTATCGCCCTGTCGCCAAAAATCAGCGATGACGTTCAGAGAATTATAAAATCCAGAAACATTCAAAATCCCAATATTTATGCCACCTGCTATATAGAACCTTCCCTTGTGTTTTTATTAGATGGCATAAATAGCCGAACGATTAGCCTTTTATCGGCTGAAGAAGCCGCCCGCCATTTTGCCTTAGATGTTAATCCCATCGCGCTCATAGAGAAAAAGCATTTAACAACATTCAAATCCTCTCTGCCAAAAACAGCTTCTGAAACACACATTATTTCATCGCAAAAAGGCCTTAACTATTCACGCGGAACGAATGTAGAAATTTTTATCATCACGAAAAAAGAAAATAAAAATGACAAAAAAGAACGCTCAAAAAAACGCGTCATGTGATTTAAGCATCATTATCCCTTTCCTTAACGAAGCTGGGAATATCCTTCCTTTGATGCAAGAGATTGAGGAAAGTTTTCACGAAACAAACTTTGAAGTCATAGCCATTGATGACGCCAGCACAGACTCGACATGCACAGAGCTGAAAATGGCAATGGAAAAACATCCCTTTCTCCGCGTTATTCGTCATTCCAAAAGACTGGGGCAAAGTCTAGCCATTAGAAACGGGGTGTTTGTTGCGCGCAGTGATGTCATTGGCTTAATGGATGGGGACAGACAAAATCCTCCCTCCCAACTACTCAAGATTTATCAAAATCTTAAGCTCATCCGCCCGGATAAGGGGATGGTCACCGGCGTAAGAGTAAATCGGTGTGAGAATAAATGGCGGCGATTGATTTCTTTTCTCGCCAATCAAATCCGCCGAAGACTGCTCAATGACAGCATTACAGATACGGGGTGTAGTCTAAAAGTGATTGATAAAGAGATTTTTTTAAGAATTCCGAGTTTCCGCAATATGCACCGATATTATGGTGCGCTGACCCTCATGGTGGGCGGGAAAGTGTCTGAAATAGCAGTGGAAGATCGTCCCCGTATTATCGGAGAAACAAAATACACAAGCTTCGGCCGCGCCTTTGAAAGCATTTTCGATTTGCTGGGCGTTATTTGGCTTAAATCACGATTTAGCCATGCTGAGATTTTAGAAGTAGAGAAAAACAATGGATAATTTGCTCGAAACCATCTCATCTTCAATTGAAAATGTTATCATTTCATTTGTTCATGTTCTGATAACCTTGTTCCCATTTCTGCCGCCGTCACTTCTAGAAAACCCTGAAATCATAATGATTATTATTGGTTTTGGTGGGCAAGCGCTTTTTGGAGCGCGATTTATTGTCCAATGGATTATGTCCGAGAAAGTCCAGCAATCCATAATACCGATGGCCTTTTGGTATTGCTCAATTTTTGGTGGACTGACCTTGTTAACCTACGCCCTATGGCGGAAGGATATTGTCATCATTTGCGGGCAATGTATGGGATTATTCATTTATTTGAGGAACCTTCACCTTATTTACAAGACACGCAAAACCTAAAAGTAATTCACCCAATAAAAGAAAAAATGTGATTATTCTAAAAAAACTCAAAAACAGCTTTTACCGTGCGCTAATCATCCCTTTTATTCTCATAATAATTATTGCGGCCAGTCGCAAAGAGCATGTTGATGTAGGGCATAATCTTCAACTCGCCTTGCCAGTTATTGGGCTAGGCTGTTCAATAATCAATGGATCGGCGCTGGATTATTCCATCAGATATTTGATACTGAATATCGGAATTCAAGCTTCGAAATATGGATTAGGTGAAACTGCCCTAAATCTTCGCCCAAATGCAAAGTATTTCGGTTTCCCATCCGGTCATGCGGCGGCATCCATTTATGGCGCCTCCTATATCGCTAGAAATTGTGTGCAGAAAAACCCTGTGATGCAGGTATTTGTTTTTGCCTCAGCAGGCTATGTAGGTTTTTCACGTATCGAAGATGAAGAGCACACTCTTACTCAGGTAATCTTTGGCTTCTTATTCGGCCTTTTTGTAGAAATCAGTTTTAGAAAGCCGCGCCACAAAAAAAGGATTTTCAAAAATAAGACTTTTAACAATAAAGAACGATATTTACAGTTTTTTAACATCAGAGGTCTTTTCAACTTAAAGAAAAACAAATAACCCCTCGTAAGTCCTACATGCCCAACTGATTAAAATAAGAGTGCCTTAAAGTATATGACCAGACTTCAAAGCCTCCACCTCGTCATCACTGAACCCCCAGCCTTGAAGAGCCGTGTCATTATGTTGTCCGGGTGTCACTGGTGCGCCTTGGATTGCACTGGGTGTTCTGCTGAAACGAGGCGCCACATTTGGCTGTACCACCCCATCTCTCACAATTAGGGTTTCTCGGTCTTTGTTATGTGGATGCGAGAAAGCCTCATCCAGTGTTAAGACAGGCGCATAACACACATCGGTACCACTCAGAATTTCATCCCATTCATCGCGTGTTTTGGTTTTAAAAATCGCGGCTAATTTGTTTGTTAGGTCTGGCCAGTTTGCCGCCTCATGCTGGTGGTCAAAATCTTTATCTGATAGTCCGAGGCGTTCCCTCAATTCTGCATAAAATTGTGGTTCAATGGAACCGATAGAGATGAATTTTCCATCCAATGTCTCGTAAGTATTATAATAATGCGCACCCCCATCAAGCATATTACTTTCTCGTTGGGGCTTGTATAAGCCCTGCGCCATAAAGTTAAAAAAGAAAGTCATGAGAGATGCTGAGCCATCGGTCATTGCGCAATCAATCACCTGCCCTTTACCTGATCTCTCAGCTTCAAAAAAAGCGGCGCACATGCCCATAGCCAAAAACATAGCACCCCCGCCAAAATCACCCACCAAATTAAGCGGCGGCGTTGGTTTATCAGCGGGGCCTATAGCTGCCAGAGCTCCAGTAAGAGAAATATAGTTAATATCGTGCCCAGCGGCGTGAGATAGCGGACCTGTCTGACCCCAACCGGTCATGCGCCCGTATACGAGTTTCTCATTAATCGCCATACAGTCATCCGGGCCTAACCCAAGGCGTTCCATAACGCCGGGACGAAACCCTTCAATCAGCCCATCAGCTTCAGTAACCAGCCGCATCATAGCGGCATGGCCTTCGGGTGTTTTCACATCAAGCGTAATAGATTTGCGTCCACGTGAAGCGATATCTGTCAGCGTGTTTTTTTCTGCACCCTTTCGGTGAATGCTTAATATCTCTGCACCCATATCGGTAAGGAGCATGGATGCATAAGGGCCCGGGCCAATGCCGACAAATTCGATAATTCTTAATCCGCTTAATGGTCCCTGCCCCATCTGAACTTTCCTTCTCAATTGCTTTTGTGACAAACCGGCTTGATCGATTTGACCAATTTGATTTTTATTAACCCGCAGGTGTTACCAATGCCCAAGTGGCATAACAAACCCATATGGCCGGCAGCACCATCAACCCTGAAGCCGGACGCGATACATCACGCAAAACACCTGTAAGATATGACGACCATACGATACAAAATAAATTACCAGTAAGGACTAAAAAAGGAACGCTAAAACCAATTGTGAAAACCGGATAGGACAAGCAAAAAATTGCAAATGCCAAAACCTCGCCTGCTTTGCGTTTGGTATGGGTCTCTGTTTCTGAGGCCAGCAACCAAAATGCACTCGCCATACCGATAAATAAAACCGTCCAGACCAAGCCAATAACCGCGCCCGCGGGCAAATGGTTCGGACCTTCAGTAAAAGAAGCATTACCGCCTTCCCAGCCGATTTGCGCAATAAATCCGTTAACGATGAGTGTTGCGCCCACAAAAACTGCGACGCATATAATCCAATTCTTAAGATTTCTCTCAAAATTTATTTTTTCCATTCATTACCTCAAATAATTATGAATAAGCCTCGCCTGTTACCTTTAAAAAAACTATATCAAGGATATGAGTAACCAAACTAAAATACCTCCTGCACCTCTCTCTTGCTATGACAATCTTGAGGATACGCACAGCTATACATGGTCATTACTTGCTCGTGGCGTGAAAGATCGCAAATCTGCCTTTCATACCCCAACCGTTGCTACCATCGGTGCAGATAATGCCCCTCAACTGAGAACCGTGGTTCTTCGTGGCTGTGATGTTGAACAACAGCGCCTGCGATTTCACACGGATAAACGCTCCGCTAAAGTTCTGGAAATGGGGAAAAACCCAACAGCGGCAATACATTGCTATGATGCCGGTTTAAAAGTTCAACTTCGCCTTGGTGTTGAACTCAAACTTATTGACGGATCAGGATTTGATGAAGCTTGGACGGCTACCCGCCCTATGAGTCGGGAGTGCTATCAAGTCATCGCTTCTCCTGGCAGCCCAATTGATGACCCTTATGACGCACTTTTTAATGCCGTGGCCACTCAAGATGGTGAGATTAACTTTGCTCCAGTCGCAGCTGAAGTAAAAACAATCGAGTGGCTTTATCTCGCGGCAAAAGGTCATAGACGCGCCTATTTTGATCTGACGCAAACACCTGTAAAGATGGAATGGTTAGTTCCTTAAAAAATGTTTTTAAAAGTTGCCTATCCATTATTCACTGATTTTAAATTCACAAGGAGATAATCGATGAAATCAACATCGTTCACATTTTACACTTTTTTGTTAGCCTTATGTCTGGTTAGTTTGCCAGTTACCAATCAAGCTGCCGCCGAAGATTATCCAACAGGCGACGCGGCTGCCGGAGCCAAAGTATTCAAAAAATGCAAATCCTGTCACATTGTTGGCGCAGGGGCTAAAAACCGTGTCGGTCCGCATCTCAATAATATAATAGGTCGTCGTGTCGGTGCTGTTGATGGATTCAAATATTCTAAAGGACTTATGGCCTTTGCAGCTGAAAACCCGGTTTGGACAGAGAGCCTACTGGACGCTTATCTTTTAAATCCACGCAATGTTGTCAAAGGTGGACGTATGGCATTTGCTGGTCTTCGAAAAGAAAAAGACCGACACAATGTTATTGCTTATCTCAAAGAAGCATCAGCTGAGTAATATTTCACTCTTAGAGTTCTAAAAACTGAGTGCCAATTTTTTTAATGAACCAGTGTTTTGAATTGGTTCATTAGTTTGCATATGTTTTCAAACTATTTTAAGAACTTAACCATTATAATTTATAAAGAGTTTATATGACGCAGACTGTTATCTGCATAAAATGGGGTACGCGTTACGGGTCGGAATATGTAAACCGCATGAACCGAGCCATTAAGCGTTATAATAAACGTCCCACACGTCTTATATGCTTCACGGATGATGTGACAGGCATAGATGAAGATGTAATTACCCGCGACATCCCGCCCGTCAATTTGCCAGATTATGAGCACAGCCCTCCATTTAGAAAAGTCTCCCTATGGCAGTACCCACTGGGCGACCTAGAGGGGGATGTTCTTTATCTGGATTTGGACATTGTCATTTGCGGCGATGTAGACCGCTTTTTTGATTATGAGCCTGGAGAATATTGCGTCGCCGAAAATTGGACTCAGATTGGCAAAAATATTGGCAACACATCTTGCTATCGTTTTCCTGTGGGTCGCTACAAGCATATCTTTGATGATTTCAATGCTGACCCTGCAAAAATTGAAAAGAAATACGGCATCTCTCAAAAATATATCAGTGATGTTGTCGGTAAAATGGTTTACTGGCCCGCAGATTGGGTGGTGAGTTTTAAACACACAATAATGCCTCGCTGGCCATTAAATTTTTTCAAAACAGCTATACCTGGACCAAATACATCAGTTGTTGCCTTTACCGGCAAACCCGACCCTGACGAAGCAATGATTGGGGAATGGCCGGTTGAGGGAGAGCATTGGAAAAAAATCTATAAATTCACGAAACCATGCCCATGGATTGAAGATTACTGGCTTGATAAATAACCGCCCTGACATGTCGGACGTAACCATATTAGACGCAACAGGTTTAAAGTGCCCTTTACCTGTCTTAAAACTCCGCAAGGCTCTCGAAAGTTTATCCGTTGGAGAAAAAATTATTCTCTATGCCGATGACCCCGTCGCACCTTTGGATGTGGAACATTTCTGTAAGACTGCCGGGCATGATTTACTTGAAGCCAATCAAAAAGAAGGCTTTGTAGAGTTTATGGTTTCAAAAAACTAAAGAGATTTCAAGATTTCTTGTTGTTCATTTTTAAAGCCACATATCACAAGCTTTTTACCGTCATCAAAAATTGGACGCTTCATCAAAGCCGGTTCAGTCATCACCAAAGATGCTGCGTTCGTTTCATTCAAACTTTCCTGAATTGACGGATCAATTTTGCGCCAGCTTGTGCCTCGACGATTAATAAGTTGTTCATGACCCAAAACAGAAAGCCACCGTTTCAGATCTGTCTCTGAAAATCCGTCTTTTCTAATATCTAGGAATTGATGCTCAATATTTTCTGACACCAACCAGCTCAGGGCTTTACGGCAGGTATCACAATTTTTTAGGCCGTAAACTTTGAGCATTACTCAGCAGCGCTCAGTTGTTCATCAAAATGAATGCCACCTTGTTTCTGTGTGGCTTTAACGACATCGTGATAGATTGCAGGCGACTGGATATTCAACATTCTCCGTGCTTCATCAATTGGTCGCGGCAGAACTTCTTTCCAGTCCACACCCGGAAGCCAGACCATCTGTTTCCCATTGCGGAAACCTTCACCAATCGCCGACCAGAATTTAAAACCTGGATTAAGTTTCTTGATATGACGACCACCGAAAAGAATGATGAGCAATAATCCCGGATTACCAAGAAGACGATAAGTTACAGCCAACAAACATAATTCACCCAGCGCGTCTCGCCCATATCCGGTAAGGACATGCCATAAATCATGCGCATCACGCTGACGCTGGTGAAATGCCACAGTTTCATCAGCTAAGGGGCGCAATCCGCTTAACCCTTTTTCGCTTGCCTCCACGAGACCCTCTGCAGAGATATTTTCACGCTGTAGAAACTCATAATAATGGTGACCCAGACTTCCCTCCGGCAAAGTGGAGAGCCATTTTTTATCACACAGAAAATTCATCAAAGGCGGCTGTTCACGAAGTATGGAATAATTCGGATGCTCTTTGAATTTTTTCCAGCTTTTCTCAGATGAACGTTTCCCCAAAGCTTCGAGAATAGTAAATACCTGCGAAGTATCTTCTTTATCAGCAATTAAGCGCTTAACCGCCACAAATGCATCATAGAGACCAGGCACTTTACTTGCCGAATTAGGTGAACTCTCAGTCATAATAGACCCCAATAATTTAACTAAGGTTAATTTAAGTGTTATGAGAACAAATTCAATCAATTATCATGCAAGTTATGAGTTAAATCAGGGGCAAATCAACGCACCAATTTGGTAAAGGTTTCCGAAACGTGTCAAAATCTGACAGCCAAAAAATTATTATTGTCGGCGCCGGCATTGCCGGTTTGACAGCCGCTTTATGTTTACGCCAAACCGGGCGGGATATAACCGTTTTGGAACAAGCCCCCGCCTTGCAAGATATCGGCGCAGGCATTCAACTCAGCCCTAACGCCTTGCATGTGCTGAACGCGATAAACGTCAGCGATAGACTGGAAGCCAAAGCTGACACCCCTACAGAGGTATCAATACGCGATTTCAAATCAGGCACACCCCTGCTCACCCAGAAAATGGGCGCAACTTTTAACCGCCGATATGGGGCGGGTTATTGGCACTGCCATCGTGCCGATTTAATAGAGGCTCTGTCCAATGCAGCTCAAGAGGCCGGAATTGATATTTTATTTAATGAGAAAATCGTAGCTTATGAAGAAACGCCGGATACAGTTTTTGTCAAAACCCAGTCAGGCAAAAACATTTCGGCGGATCTCCTTATCGGGGCAGATGGCATATCCTCAACAATTCGTTCCACCTTGCACCCCAATAACACGGCAGATTTTACTGGCCAGATTGCTTGGCGCGGACTGGTGCCAACCGAGCAGTTAAAAATGCACCTGAATAAGCAGGGGCATAAGCGGGGGCATAAGCGGGGGCATAATCAGGTGCCTGAAGGGGTTAATGTTTGGGTGGGACCTGGCAAACATTTTGTTGCCTATCGCCTGCGCCAAGCATCACTGATGAATTTCATCGCCGTTGAGGAACGCGCCGCATGGACAGAAGAAAACTGGATGCTGGAAGGCGATATAAACAAATTGCGGACAGCTTTTTCAGCTTGGGACAGCCCTGTTCAGGATATTCTTGAGGCCTGCACTGAAACCTATCTGTGGGGGCTGTTTGACCGCCCAGCCCCAAAAACATGGCACAGTTCCCGCACGGTCTTAATTGGTGATGCCTGCCATCCGATTTTGCCATTTATGGCGCAGGGCGCTGCCATGGCGATTGAAGACGCTTATGTTCTGGCTTCTTCTTTAGAAAACAAAACATCTATCGAGGCTGGCTTAAACCTGTTTCAACAAAAACGTCAAAACCGTGTCAAAAATCTTTACGACATATCCCGCCGCAACGCCGCGCTTTATCATGCATCGGGTATCAAAGCAGCCGCCCGTAATACCTTATTTGCCGGCGCCCGCATGTTTCCCAAGGCGCTTTCATATCTGCTGGACAGGGTCTATGGGCTTAATGTAACTGAGTGAGGTTTCAGTTTGCCAATCTCTTTTGCCAATCTCTTTTGCCAGTTTATTTTTTAAGAGTAAGCTTATCGCCATTAATGCTTATTTCGCCAAACTGACTGAGAAATGTCATGCCTAAAAGCGGTATAAATAACGCCCCCTCTGCCACCATCGCCGAGACATCATAGTCATATAAAGATCCTATTTTAATTTCTTGAATGAGAATTTTGGCACTTCTTGAGACACCATTGGCGGTATAGGTCTTAAAATCATAAGACAATTCATTCGGGTTAAACCCGACTTTCTCAGCCGTCTTTTTATTTAAGACAAGATTTGTGGCGCCTGTATCAAGCAGAAAATTAACCGTCTCTCCATTGACAACTAACTGAAGATAAAAATGTCCATCGTCCGCTTTTGAATAAACAAAACTCTCGCCACTTTGATGACCGATTTGAGGGAAAAGCGCGGTGATTAAACTATCCTTAAAACCATAAGCCGTAATAAGACCTATAAAAATCAAAGCCCAGGATAGAAAATGCCGTGTTATTTTTTCTAAATTTTTGCTATAAAAAATGCCAACTGAACACATAACAAAAATAAGAATAATAATAAGGTAAGTCAGTTTTGCTTGTTCATAGTCGGTCATTTTGAGCCAGTTTTATATTATTCTGTATTTTAATATTATTTACATATTTGAAACGGTCAGCAAGTTTCAAAGATTAATAACACGGCTGGGAGCGACATGCTCATCTGCTTTAATTAAGGGCAAGCTTGATAGTAACGGCTTATTGGTCCCGTAGCTCAGTAGGATAGAGCACCAGATTCCTAATCTGGGGGTCGCATGTTCGAATCATGCCGGGCACGCCAAACTATTTTTTTGTAAAAGACGTTACACATTCCACGTGATGTGTCATGGGAAATAAATCCAAACCAACAACATTAGTTAATTCATATTTATTGTTTAACAAAATCTTTGTGTCCCTTGCCAGTGTTGATGGATTACAAGATACATAAACTATTGTATGTGGTTTTTTCTCAATCATCTGATTAATTACTTGTTTACTAATCCCGTTTCTAGGAGGGTCCAATATTATAGTATCTATTTTTTTTATACTTCCTAATTTTTGTTCAACTGTTCCATGATGAATAAATATATTTTTTAAATCAGCAAACATTTCATTAGCATCATCTATACATGTTCTATTTGTTTCTATTAAATGAACTTCACCATTTTCTCCTATAATTTTAGATATTGGTAATGTAAATAATCCCACACCTCCATACAAGTCACATACTCTTTCACCTTTTTTTATATTAGCAAACTTTAAAACTTGTTCTAATATAATACCTGG
>CALKOC010000018.1 GCA_938091085.1 uncultured Alphaproteobacteria bacterium | reverse complement strand
CCTGCTATCATACCCAGTAGTAGCATGACCAGCAAAAAAATCGGTTTGGTCGATAACCATTTATCCAACCACCAACCAATAAAACCGCCTACCACAATACCGACAACCAATTCCATAGAAAGTCGGTATGCCATTCCGATTGCAGAACCCCGTCCTTTTGTTTCGGATTCAGGAGCTTGCGGTTTTCGAGCTTTACTTACACGCTCTTGAAGGCTGGAAAGAACCTCGGAATTAAAACCGGTTTCCAAATCAGTTACAGAAATCTTGGAAGCCTCCTGATTTGTATCATCAGTGACGCCTGATTTTCCTGATTTATCGGCTTTATCGTGACGGCTCAAAATACTCCCTCAAAGCGGGTAAGAAACACCCAAACTTGCGCGCACACTATCCCCAGCAGAAACGCCTGTCAAGCCACCAGCAAGTCACTAACCCACTGATTTCATTTCATCTTTATTTTGATCCGTTGACGAATTCCGACCGGTCTCAGCAAATTGCTCTGCAGTCGCCAAATCAACTGAAATAAGCTGACTTACACCGCGCTCCTGCATGGTGACACCAAACAGACGATTCACACGCGCCATAGTCAAGGCATGGTGCGTAATAATCAAAAATCGTGTATCAGATGACTCAGCAATGTTCGTCAACATATTGCAAAAACGTTCAACATTTGCGTCATCAAGCGGCGCATCAACCTCATCAAGAACACAAATTGGGGACGGATTGGTCAAGAAAACGGCAAAAATAAGCGACATCGCTGTTAATGCCTGCTCCCCCCCTGACAAGAGAGACATAACCTGAGGTTTTTTGCCAGGTGGATGTGCGATAATTTCAAGGCCGGCTTCCAGCGGGTCATCAGATTCTGTTAGCTTGAGCTCTGCAGTACCACCACCAAAGAGTTGCGTGAACAATTTAGCGAAATGACCATTGACTGTCTCAAAAGCAACTAATAAACGCTCCCGCCCCTCACGGTTCAACTGACCGATACCATATCGCAATTTGTTAATTGCCTGAGATAGATCATCGCGCTCGGTCTGGATCTCATTAATTTGTGCCTCGACTTCTTCTGCCTCTTCTTCTGCACGCAGATTAACGCCCCCAAGACTTTCTCTTTCGCGACGATAGCGTTCAAGTTTTGCTTCAATCTCTTCACTTTCCGGGAATTTCTTCTCTGGGTCGAAATTGGCAATGGCGAGTGCATCTTCAGGCGCACAATGAAGCGTGTCCTTTATATTTTGCCCTATTTCTTCAAGCCGTTCCTTGGCAGCAGTTGTTTTAGCTTCCAACGCTGCACGGGTTTCACGGACCTCCGAGAGCGCAGATTGCGCAGCACGATGGCGCTTATCAGCTTCGGCAAGGCGGTTCTCGGCTTCTGCAAGCATATCAGCCGCCTGTTTGCGGTTGGTTTCTGCAAGATTAATTTGTTCGACCAGAGCAGAACTCCGCTCGGCAAGTTTCTGCGGAATATTTTCTGCTTCCAATTTCTCTTGCTCTGTAAGGGTTTGACGCGCATTCAAGCTTTCAATTTGCTGATGTGAATTTTCCAACCTGCTTTGCCAGCTATCCGCATCTTGCTGTAAACGCTTTAATCTGTTTTCGCGTTCATTTCTCTCCCGAACAAGACTTTCCCGCTCAGCACGGTCTTGTGCGAAAACACTCCGTGCCTCCACGACCAGCTCCTGATGGGAGGATTGTTCGGATGTGAGAGCATCGCCCCCATCTTCCAGCGCCTGAAGGTCAGCTTCACCTGCTTTAATCATACCCGCAAGTTCATCAATATCTGATGTCATGCGCTGACAAGCTTCCTCAATCGCGGCAAGACGAGAAATTTGCTTTTCGGCGCCACTTTCCATTTCAGAAAGCTCTTCACGCGCCTCTGTGAGTTTCATCTGAATCTGCTTCAGCTGTGCGCGGCAACTATTATCGGTATCCGTTGCTTCGCGAACTTTGGCCTTAGCGGTTTGAGCTGCTTCATCTGCTGTATTGGCGTTCTGTTCTGCCGTCGCGATTTCAGGCATAAGCGCCTCAAGACGATTCATTTGTGCAAGTCTTTGAGCCGCTGGCGTTTTCGCCTCGGCTGTCGCGCAATAACCATCCCAGCGCCACAAATCACCCTCAAGGCTGACCAGTCTCTGACCGGCTGAGAGGCTTTTTTGCAATGCCGCACCCATTGAGCGGTCAACAAGCCCTACGAGAGATAGACTCCTACTCAACACATCCGATCCGTCAACATACCCCGACAATGGTGTCGCGCCCTCCGGCAAAGAAGGTAACGCAGATAATGGGGGCAAGGCCAACCAATGTGCGGCGGCCTCAGAGTCAGAAGGGGCATTCAAATCATCGCCAAAAGCTGCTCCCAGCGCAGCCTCATATCCTGTTTCGACTTTAAGAGTTTCAATCAAACCCGGCATGTCTGCTTCTTCTGATGCGCTCAAAATTGCCTGTAAAGCTGATTGCTCACCCAGCAGACGCTCCAGCACCGCACGTGCTTGGCGCGACGGCTCGGCGCGTGTCTCTGCTTGTTCCGTGCAGGCCACCAAGCGGTCATGTGCGCCCTGCACAGACTCAGCGGCTTTTTTATAATCCTCAGACAAAGCACTTATGCTTGTTTTTAATTCCTGACGACGCGTTTCCGATACCCCCTCCTCAAGCATGGTGTCGCGCTCCAGCTCAAGTCGCGCGCGCTCTTCTTCAATACGGGTATGCTTCTTCCGATTATTCTCAAGCGCCGCAGTTATCTCGGTCTTTCTGGCCTGATGCGCGGCAAGCTTACGAATGGTTGTATTCAGCTCATTTTCAGCTTCGGCAAGGCGTTTCTCAGACGCATCACATTTTTCCTGCGCAACTTTTTCAGCTGCACGGACAGCTTCACCTGATGCACCGGCATTTTTCTCCTGCAGGATTTCTTTTTCTTCGGTAATTTGCTTCAACTGATTTTCAGCATCCGTGAGAACATCTTGCTCGCGTCGCGCATCTTCCTGAATGGTTTCAATCTGCGCTGTAAGCCGGTTTACAGTTTCTGTTGCACGCTGCGCTTCTTTTTCTAGCCCGTCCTGCTCAATCGTCAGGCGGCGATAAATAGCGGCACACTCAGCCTCCTTCTCACGCAGAGGTGGCAAGGCATCCTGCGCCGTGAGCTGTTCGGTGCTGGCACTTGCAGAGTCACCCGTTAAGGATGCAACGGATGCCTCAGCAGCAGCGAGAGCATTTTCGGCTTCTGTCGCAGCATCCAGCGCCTGTTGCCAACGCAAATGAAGCGCCAGCGCCTCAACTTCTTTAATCTGACCCGACAAATTCTTGTAGCGTGTCGCCTGTCTTACCTGCCGCTTCAAAGCGCGCAAATTATTATGAAGATTCTCCAGCGAATCATCGACTTTTTCAAGATTGCTTTCCGCACCTCTGAGCCGCAACTCGGCATCATGACGACGCGTGTGGAGGCCGGATATACCCGCTGCTTCCTCAAGGATTTTGCGACGAGCTTCTGGCTTGGCATTTATCAATTCACCAATCTGCCCTTGCTTGACCAGCGCAGGCGAACGTGCACCTGTCGATGCATCAGCAAATAAAAGTTGCACATCTTTAGCTCTGACATCCCGCCCGTTAATGCGATAAGCGGACCCGGCATCACGCTCAATACGGCGGGTGACTTCGACATTGTCTTCATCATTGAATTCAGGTGGCGCGGTCTTTTCCTGATTGTCGAGTAACAAGGAGACTTCGGCATTATTGCGCGACGGACGCCCTGTCGTGCCGGAAAAAATCACATCTTCCATACCCGCACCACGCATTGATTTATACGAGGTTTCCCCCATCACCCAGCGTAGAGCTTCAAGCAGATTAGACTTACCGCACCCATTTGGGCCGACAACCCCTGTCAACCCTGGGAGGATTTGCAAATCAACCGGATCAACAAAGGATTTGAATCCGGATAGGCGCAGGCGATCAAATTTCATAGACCGGAACTTTCTTTTTCTTCGGGCGCATCAATACCCATTTTTTTTAGTTTTTTATCGAGAATTTTTTTGAACTTCTCCAGACCGATATTGCCCGCAACTTTTTCACCATTAACAAAGAATGTAGGGGTGGACTCAACGCCGAGCTCATCCTTGGCGGCAGAGTACATACTCCTTACGGCGGTCAGATTGCCCTCGCTTTGAAGACACATCACAAAATTTTCTCCACTCATTCCGGCTTGCTTGGCATAGGCCCGTAAGCTGTTAAGCGGATCGTCGCTTCTTACCCATTGCATCTGACGCTTAAAGAGCGTTTCGAGAAACGCCAAACGTGCCTTGGGAGTGACACATTGCACCAGCATTGCGCCTGTCATGGCATAAGGGTCAAGCGGGAAAGGCCGAAAGTTAAATTGCACCAGCCCCCTATCGACATATTGTGTTTTTAAATCGGGCAGAACGTCATTATGAAATGCCGCACAATGCCCGCAGGTCAGGGAAGCATATTCATAAACTTTGATTGGGGCATCAGCATCGCCGAGTGTTACCTCACCCAATGGATTAGGGGTTTCAAGAGCCGCACCTGATTTAACTTTAATAAGTGGCGCATCATTAGATGTTTGCACAATTTCAGCCGCGTCATTGTTTATTTCAGCTATCTGCGGTGATGTTTGCTCTCCATCCATCTCTGTCAGAATTGAGACCAGCACGAACAGACCAACAAGCATGGCGATTGATGTAATAATAAGGTTCAACTGTTTCATTTTTTTCTTTCGCACATAAACTTACAAATATTAGTTTCTGATTATTAGTTCCCAATCCACCGCAAGCCAACCATTAGCGAAACACGCGCCGAATCACGTCTTGTTTTAATTATAGCCTTATGGGTCGCACAAACCGAATCCGTAAACCGCTATTGCGGCGATCCGTTAACTCAAGCTGTGGACAATTTTAACCCTTATCACGCCGCATGAGCAGGGCGAGCGAGGCTAATGCGCGCTTCAAACGTGGTGTTTCAATCTCTTCAAAACCCTCTGCCAATGCTGAAATATCTTCTTCCTTGATTGGCGGCGGGTTAAGCGGGGACGGCGTTATCGTGACCGGCCCTTGAATAATATTCAGCCGTGCAATAGCGGCATGCCCGTAATAGCTGTTGAGGCGGTCAATAATCTGCGGCGCGAGATGCTGGATTTCCAGCGCAATCGCGCCTTCCGCTTTGACGGTTAACACGCCGCCTGGGGTTTCTCCGCCATCGCGCGTGCTTTTCCGGCGGGACATACGGACAGGCTGGCTCATCGTGGCAAGCTGAGGGCCGACAATAGCCGCCCAATTTTCCAGCATACGGCTATCGCTAAAGCCGCGCCGGTTCATGGTGCGTCCTGTAATGCGCCCCAACACTTTCGACACATGCGGCGTGCCGTAACTGCGTAGCGGATTGCTGTCAAATTTATCGGTCATAATCTGTCTTCATGTTACAAGAAACTTATGCTTGAGCGCAAAAATAATCTGGTTCAAATGCAAGCCACCCAAAAACTATTGTGCTGGTATGACCGCCACCGGCGTATTTTGCCGTGGCGTGCCTTACCGGGTGAGACACCTAACCCTTACCATGTCTGGCTGTCTGAGATTATGCTCCAGCAGACCACAGTTGTGACGGTAAAGCCTTATTACGAGAAGTTTCTGCATCTTTTCCCAACCCTGCAAGACCTTGCCGCCGCGCCTGATGATGCCGTGATGACGGCTTGGGCGGGACTTGGTTATTATAGCCGCGCCCGTAATCTTTTAAAATGTGCGCGCATATTGGTCACCGAGCATGGCGGGGTTTTTCCGCAAACCGAAAGCGCACTGCTCACCCTACCCGGTATCGGCCCCTACACGGCGGCGGCGATAGCGGCGATTGCCTTTAACCAACAGGCCGCACCAGTGGATGGCAATATTGAGCGTGTGCTGGCGCGGCTTTTGGCGCTCACCACGCCGCTTCCCAAATTAAAAGCAGAAGTCAAAACCCATGCTGTGCAACTCGTGGCAGCAGACGCGCCGAGCAAGCGCCCGGGCGACATCGCGCAGGCCATGATGGATCTTGGCGCAACGATATGCACACCCAAGCGCCCGAATTGTTTGCTCTGCCCATGGCAAGAAGACTGCGCCGCCAAACGCCAAGGCATTGAAGAAACCCTACCGCGCCGCGCCCCCAAAAAGCCGAAGCCTGAACGCCGTGGCACGGTCTGGTGGCTGGAAAATAAAAAAGGGGAAGTGCTGATGTATCGCCGCCCCGAAAAGGGATTGCTGGGCGGGATGATGATGTTGCCTTCTGCGGGATGGGACGCTGATAATGATAGCCCGCTCACACACGCCTTACCAGACATCGAAACACAGAGCCACCCCGGTGCGGTGGTGCATGTGTTCACGCATTTCCGCCTGACCCTGAAGGTCGAACGCCTAACTGCGCCGCCGCGCTTCAAACCGCCTGCCGCGCATATTTGGGTGCATCCCAAAGACTTCCCCGACACGGCCCTGCCTAGCGTGATGCGCAAAGTCATCACGCATGTTTTGGGCTGAGGCTCAGGGCGTCACCAAATCGCGCAGGAGATTGATAATCGCGTTGCGTTGGCGTTTTTTCGGCAGCAGGCAATAGAGTTCTGTCACTTTGCGGATGCGGTAGTTTTTTAACAACCGCGCATAGTCGGGCGGGTCGGTCAGCGCGGCGACAGACACATGCAGGCGTTCAGCGAATTGTGCCAAGCGCTCTGGCGGCGGCACAAGCGTGCCATATTCATAATCGCGGTAATCGGCAAAGGCGCAAATCCCTTTTGCCATGGCCTCGCGGGTGATGCGGTAGCGCAATCTGTAGAGCCAGAGATTATCGGCAAGATGCCCCGCCTCTTTTTCGGTGAGATGGTGTTTGATTTTTTTATCCGTCATAGGCGCCCCCTTCACAAAGAAAACGACACCAAGGTTGCCCTTGGTGTCGGGGGTTAGCAAGCCGCTCACAAGACCGACCACGACCTATTCGACCCCCAGAAGGGAGCCTTATTTAGCCGCCACCCCGACCTAAGCAGGGTGAACGGAGTGTGACCGCGAACCATAAAAAAAGGCTTAACGCCCGCCCCGCAAAACGGAGATAGCGATAAGCCACATACGCAAACTCGTCTCTTATGATTGCGGCTTGTGAGTTAGGGTTGCTAAACCCCGCGCCATACCGTCCGCATGACGCAAGCACAATATAACAGAATTTATTGGTTTTATGTAATGGTTTTTAGTAGTTTTTGAGTGAATAAGAAAAAGAGGGACGCGAGTGAATAGACTTCTAATATCAGAATGGGTCGTTGAAGCACTAAAGAATTATGATGGTGCCGCAACCATATTAGCCGTCAATAAATATATCTGGAAGCATTACCGCAAGGAGCTGGAAGCATTACCGCAAGGAGCT